>NZ_JBSPEI010000008.1:0-246689 GCF_055796175.1 Pseudocitrobacter sp. 2023LY-00077
CAGGCTGCTGAGGATAAAAGCCAGGGGATACCGAAACCGGGAGCGCTTTAAACTGGGGGTGATGTTCCACTACGGAAAGCTGAATATGGCGTTCTGAGCCTTCCCACCATGATCGGGGAAGACCCATTAATATACAGTAACTATCGGAGGTCATCATGGGATTCCCAAGTCCAGCTAAAGACTACATTGAACGCACGCTCACCATAGAGACTATCTGCGGCGTCACGGCTAACAGCCTGGTGATTGAGACATCGCAAGGGTTTGCTGTGATAGAGAAGGGAATGAAGCCAATGCCGGATAGTACCTACCTGATTTCGTACTCAGGTGGTTGTCACTTTGCCAAACGTAGAGGTAATGCACTGATAACGGTTGATGGTGAAGTTCTGGAGGGTGACGTTCTCGATGAGGTGGATGTGAAGGGTATTCTGACGCATCTTATTAACCGGGCTGCGGATGATGACAACCCGGTTATTTAATCAGACGGGCTCGATTAACTCCGGGCCCTGATTCTTCACATTACCAACGGCGCGCGACACTGCGTGCCAGATAAATGCATCTGCTGGCACCGAGCCGTCAGCAACAATCTCCTCTGCTTCTTTCCCGCCCACATCCTGCCTCATCCATTCGCGCGCTGCCTCCGGTGACAGGACCAGTGGCCTGCGGTCGTGAATATCGACCAGCCATTTGTCGGCAGCCGCCGTGACTATCAGAAAGCCTTCCGCTTCATCTCCACGTTCGAAGGGAGTGCTGCCTATTGCGGCCATGAATATCGGCTTACCGTCCGCCCTGTGGATGAAGTACGGCTGCTTCTTGTCGCCTTCCTTCTTCCATTCGAACCAGCCATCAGCAAACACGATTGCACGACCATGTTGCCAGAGTGGTTTGAACATCCGACTGGTGGCCGCAGTTTCCACTCGTGCGTTTATCAGAGGAGGCTTATCCCACCATCCAGGAGCATAGCCCCAGTAAACCGGATCGAGGTGTAGTTGTTCGTCTCGTTCGCTCAACAGCAAAACTTTAGTGCCTGGCGCCACGTTGAACCGGCCAATGGGTTCCGGGTCGAACGGAATGTCGCGCTCGGCTTCTTCTGCGATTAACGCCAGGTAATCTTCACGGGTCATTGATTGAGAGAAACGTCCGCACATAGAAACCTCGAGAGTCGAGTTATGAGTATAGAAGAGGGGAGGAGGGTTGAAATTGGCTAATATGGAAGCATATAGATTAACCACGTTAAATGTGTGCGGTAGATAGCTTCACTGCGCTTTTACAAATTATCAATGGCGTGTACTATTGAGGCTCGTTATCTGCAGGTGATGGTAGGTACATTTTGGATGTTGTACACCCTGATGTACACAGTTTGCAGAGTGAAGCAAATAAAGCCATCTAACCTGATGATATAGTTAATTTATTTAATTTTGTATGTGCTCTTTCGTGTGGGGCACCACTGCAAATAAGGACATAACATGCCTGTAATTACTCTTCCTGATGGCAGCCAACGCCATTACGACCACGCAGTAAGCCCAATGGATGTGGCTCTGGATATCGGTCCAGGGCTGGCAAAAGCCACTATCGCCGGTCGCGTTAATGGTGAACTGGTCGATGCGTCTGATGTGATTGAAAACGATGTAACCCTTTCTTTGATTACCGCGAAAGATGAAGAAGGGCTGGAGATCATTCGTCACTCCTGCGCACACCTGCTCGGTCATGCTATTAAGCAGCTCTGGCCGAACACAAAAATGGCAATCGGTCCGGTTATCGACAACGGCTTCTACTATGACGTTGATCTTGACCATACCCTGACCCAGGAAGACATTGACGCGCTCGAGAAACGTATGCACGAGCTCGCCGAGAAAAACTACGATGTCATCAAGAAGAAAGTCAGCTGGCATGAAGCCCGCGAGACCTTCGTGAAACGGGGTGAAATCTACAAAGTTTCCATCCTTGATGAAAACATCGCGCATGATGACAAGCCTGGCTTGTATCATCACGAAGAATACGTCGACATGTGCCGCGGTCCGCACGTGCCGAATATGCGTTTCTGCCATCACTTCAAACTGATGAAAACCGCAGGCGCGTACTGGCGTGGCGATAGCGACAATAAAATGTTGCAGCGTATCTACGGTACCGCGTGGGCAGATAAAAAAGCGCTGAATGCGTATCTGCAACGTCTGGAAGAAGCGGCGAAACGCGATCACCGTAAAATCGGTAAGCAGCTCGACCTGTATCATATGCAGGAAGAAGCGCCGGGTATGGTCTTCTGGCACAACGACGGCTGGACTATCTTCCGTGAACTGGAAGTGTTCGTGCGTTCGAAGCTGAAAGAGTACCAGTACCAGGAAGTAAAAGGTCCGTTCATGATGGACCGCGTGCTGTGGGAAAAAACCGGCCACTGGGATAACTACAAAGACGCAATGTTCACCACCTCTTCTGAGAACCGTGAATACTGCATCAAACCAATGAACTGCCCAGGCCACGTTCAGATCTTCAACCAGGGTCTGAAATCCTACCGCGATCTGCCGCTGCGTATGGCGGAATTCGGTAGCTGCCACCGTAACGAGCCGTCAGGCGCGCTGCACGGCCTGATGCGTGTACGCGGGTTCACTCAGGATGATGCGCATATCTTCTGTACTGAAGAGCAAATCCGCGATGAAGTGAACGCCTGTATTCGTATGGTCTACGATATGTACAGCACCTTTGGCTTCGAGAAAATCGTCGTCAAACTCTCCACTCGCCCGGATAAACGTATCGGTAGCGACGAGATGTGGGATCGTGCTGAGGCGGACTTAGCGGTTGCGCTGGAAGAAAACAACATCCCGTTTGAGTATCAACTGGGTGAAGGCGCATTCTACGGTCCGAAAATTGAATTTACCCTGTATGACTGCCTCGATCGTGCATGGCAGTGCGGTACTGTACAGCTGGACTTCTCCTTGCCGTCTCGTCTGAGCGCTTCTTATGTAGGCGAAGACAACGAACGCAAGGTTCCGGTAATGATTCACCGCGCAATTCTGGGGTCGATGGAACGCTTTATCGGCATCCTGACCGAAGAATTCGCCGGCTTCTTCCCAACCTGGCTCGCGCCGGTGCAGGTCGTCGTCATGAATATTACTGATTCTCAGGCTGAATATGTTAACGAATTGACCCGTAAACTACAAAATGCAGGCATTCGTGTAAAAGCAGACTTGAGAAATGAGAAGATTGGCTTTAAAATCCGCGAGCACACTTTACGTCGTGTCCCTTATATGTTGGTCTGTGGTGATAAAGAGGTGGAAGCAGGCAAAGTGGCCGTTCGCACCCGCCGCGGTAAAGACCTGGGCAGCCTGGACGTAAATGAAGTGATCGAGAAGCTGCAACAAGAGATTCGCAGCCGCAGTCTTCAACAACTGGAGGAATAAGGTATTAAAGGCGGAAAACGAGTTCAAACGGCACGTCCGAATCGTATCAATGGCGAGATTCGCGCCCAGGAAGTTCGCTTAACAGGTCTGGAAGGCGAAGCGCTGGGAATTGTGAGTCTGAGAGAAGCGATCGAAAAAGCTGAAGAAGCTGGAGTAGATTTAGTTGAAATCAGCCCTAACGCCGAACCGCCAGTTTGTCGTATTATGGACTACGGCAAGTTCCTTTATGAAAAGAGTAAGTCTTCTAAGGAACAGAAGAAAAAGCAAAAAGTTATCCAGGTTAAGGAAATTAAATTCCGTCCTGGTACCGACGATGGCGATTATCAGGTAAAACTCCGCAGCCTGATTCGCTTTCTGGAAGATGGCGATAAGGCCAAGATCACGCTGCGTTTCCGCGGTCGTGAGATGGCCCACCAACAGATTGGTATGGAAGTGCTGACGCGCGTCCGTGACGATCTGAGTGAACTGGCAGTAGTCGAATCCTTCCCTACGAAGATCGAAGGCCGCCAGATGATCATGGTGCTCGCTCCTAAGAAGAAACAGTAAGGCCATCAAGTAATCATTCCTGTGGGCCTCGGCTCACAGGGTGATTCGCCTTTGTTTCGTTTATTAACAATGCGAAGTGGAAGTTATTAAAATGCCAAAAATTAAGACCGTACGCGGTGCTGCTAAGCGCTTCAAAAAAACCGGTAAAGGTGGTTTTAAGCACAAGCACGCTAACCTGCGTCACATTCTGACCAAAAAAGCGACCAAACGTAAACGTCACCTGCGTCCGAAAGCCATGGTTTCCAAAGGCGATCTGGGTCTGGTAATCGCGTGCCTGCCGTACGCATAAGTCGTTAACGTTTTTTTAACTTTTTAATTAGAATAGATACAGGAGAGCACATATGGCTCGCGTAAAACGTGGTGTAATTGCACGTGCACGTCACAAGAAAATTTTGAAACAAGCTAAAGGCTACTACGGTGCGCGTTCTCGCGTATACCGCGTTGCCTTCCAGGCTGTTATCAAAGCAGGTCAGTACGCTTACCGTGACCGTCGTCAACGTAAGCGTCAGTTCCGTCAACTGTGGATTGCACGTATCAACGCTGCAGCACGTCAGAACGGTATTTCTTACAGCAAATTCATCAACGGCCTGAAAAAAGCCTCTGTTGAAATCGACCGTAAGATCCTGGCTGATATCGCAGTATTCGACAAAGTAGCGTTCACCGCTCTGGTCGAAAAAGCGAAAGCAGCTCTGGCATAAGCCAGTTGAAAGAGGGAGCTTGTCTCCCTCTTTTCGTTTCAACGCTATCAAAACATTGACTTTTATTGTGGCAAGCCTTTCAATAAACGTCAGACGAATTTTACCCTTAAGGTAACGCAAGCATGAATGCTGCTATTTTCCGCTTCTTTTTTTACTTTAGCACCTGAAACCAGGAGGCTAGCGCGTGAAAGAAGAAACGAAAAACAGCGCCTGAAAGCCTCCCCAGTGGAGGCTTTTTTCGTTTGTACAGCACAAAAATTAAGTCCAACGAACCAGTGTCTTTACCGACACAATGAGGAAAACCATGTCACATCTCGCAGAGCTGGTTGCCAGTGCGAAGGCAGCCATTAACCAGGCCTCGGATGTCGCCACGTTAGATAACGTTCGCGTCGAGTACCTTGGCAAAAAAGGGCATCTGACCCTTCAGATGACAACACTGCGTGATCTGCCGCCAGAAGAGCGCCCGGCAGCAGGTGCGGTCATTAACGAAGCAAAAGAGCAGGTTCAGCAGGCGATGAACGCCCGCAAAGCTGAGCTGGAAAGTGCAGTTCTGAACGCCCGTCTGGCTGCCGAAACCATCGACATCTCTCTGCCGGGTCGTCGTATTGAAAACGGTGGTCTGCACCCGGTTACCCGTACTATCGACCGTATTGAAAGTTTCTTCGGTGAGCTCGGCTTTACCGTGGCGACCGGTCCGGAAATCGAAGATGATTACCACAACTTCGATGCGCTGAATATTCCAGGACATCACCCGGCACGCGCTGACCACGACACTTTCTGGTTTGATGCCACGCGTCTGCTGCGCACCCAAACCTCCGGCGTACAGATCCGCACCATGAAAGATCAACAGCCGCCAATTCGTATCATTGCACCGGGCCGCGTATATCGTAACGATTACGACCAAACGCATACTCCGATGTTCCATCAGATGGAAGGTTTGATCGTTGATAAAAACATCAGCTTTACCAATCTGAAGGGCACGCTGCATGACTTCCTGCGTAACTTCTTTGAAGAAGATCTGCAGATTCGTTTCCGTCCGTCCTATTTCCCGTTCACCGAACCGTCTGCGGAAGTTGACGTGATGGGTAAAAACGGTAAATGGCTGGAAGTGCTGGGCTGCGGGATGGTTCACCCGAACGTGCTGCGCAATGTCGGCATTGACCCGGAAGTTTACTCTGGTTTCGCCTTCGGTATGGGGATGGAGCGTCTGACCATGCTGCGTTACGGCGTCACCGATTTACGTGCATTCTTCGAAAACGATCTGCGTTTCCTCAAACAGTTTAAATAAGGGCAGGGCAAAACAATGAAATTCAGTGAACTGTGGTTACGCGAATGGGTTAACCCGGCCATCGATAGCGAAGCGCTGTCCGGTCAAATCACCATGGCAGGCCTGGAAGTCGACGGTGTTGAGCCAGTTGCGGGCACCTTCAACGGTGTGGTTGTGGGTGAGGTGGTTGAGTGCGGTCAGCACCCGAACGCCGATAAACTGCGCGTAACAAAAGTCAATGTCGGCGGCGAACGCCTGCTTGATATCGTCTGTGGTGCGCCAAACTGCCGTCAGGGTCTGCGTGTGGCGGTTGCCACCATCGGCGCGGTACTGCCGGGCGATTTCAAAATTAAAGCCGCCAAACTGCGCGGTGAGCCGTCTGAAGGGATGCTGTGTTCGTTCTCTGAACTGGGTATTTCCGATGACCATAGCGGCATTATCGAACTGCCGGCAGATGCGCCGATCGGTACAGATATCCGCGAATATCTGAAACTTGATGACAACACTATCGAAATCAGTGTCACGCCGAACCGCGCCGACTGCCTCGGTATCATCGGGGTTGCCCGCGATGTGGCGGTGCTGAATAAACTGCCGCTGGTTGAGCCGGAAATCACGCCGGTAGCTGCCACCATCAACGACACGTTGCCGATCACCGTTGAAGCCGCCGACGCCTGCCCGCGCTATCTGGGTCGCGTAGTGAAAGGCATCAACGTCAAAGCACCAACCCCGCTGTGGATGAAAGAAAAACTGCGTCGCTGCGGTATTCGTTCCATTGACGCGGTTGTTGACGTCACCAACTACGTGTTGCTCGAACTGGGCCAACCGATGCACGCATTCGATAAAGATCGTATCGAAGGCGGTATCGTCGTGCGCATGGCGAAAGAGGGCGAAACGCTGGTTCTGCTTGACGGTAGCGAAGCGAAACTGAAATCCGATACCCTGGTTATTGCCGACCACAACAAAGCGCTGGCAATGGGCGGCATCTTTGGTGGCGAACACTCTGGCGTGAATGGCGAAACGCAAAACGTTCTGCTGGAGTGCGCATTCTTCAACCCGCTGTCTATTACTGGCCGCGCGCGTCGTCATGGCCTGCATACGGATGCTTCTCACCGCTATGAGCGTGGTGTCGATCCGGCGCTGCAGTACAAAGCTCTGGAGCGTGCCACCCGCCTGCTGATGGATATCTGCGGCGGCGAAGCAGGCCCGGTTATCGATGTTACCAACGAATCTACGCTGCCGAAACGTGCGACCATCACCCTGCGTCGCAGCAAGCTGGATCGCCTGATTGGTCATCATATTGCCGATGACGTGGTGACCGATATTCTCCAGCGTCTGGGCTGTGAAGTGACCGTCGGTAACGACCAGTGGCAGGCCGTTGCGCCGAGCTGGCGTTTCGACATGGAAATTGAAGAAGACCTGGTAGAAGAAGTTGCGCGTCTGTTTGGCTATGACAACATCCCGAACGAGCCAGTGCAGGCCGGTCTGGTAATGGGCAGCCATAAAGAAGCGAATCTGTCGCTCAAGCGCGTGAAAACGATGCTGAATGACAAAGGTTACCAGGAAGTAATTACCTATAGCTTCGTCGATCCGAAAGTGCAGCAACTGATTCACCCGGGCGAAGAAGCGCTGATTCTGCCAAGCCCTATCTCCAGTGAAATGTCCGCAATGCGTCTTTCTCTGTGGAGCGGCCTGCTGACCACCGTGGTCTATAACCAGAACCGTCAGCAGAACCGCGTACGTATCTTCGAAACCGGTCTGCGCTTTGTACCGGATACCCAGGCTCCGCTGGGCATTCGTCAGGATGTGATGCTGGGCGGCGTGATTTGCGGCAACCGCTACGAAGAGCACTGGAACCTGGCAAAAGAGACCGTTGATTTCTATGATTTAAAAGGCGATCTCGAAGCTGTTCTCGATTTGACAGGTAAACTGTCTGATATTCAGTTTAAAGCTGAAGCCAATCCGGCACTGCATCCGGGCCAGTCCGCGGCGATTTATCTGAAAGGTGAACGTATTGGTTTCATTGGGGTTGTTCACCCGGAACTGGAACGTAAACTGGATCTCAACGGTCGCACACTGGTGTTCGAACTGGAGTGGAACAAGCTCGCAGACCGCGTGGTTCCTCAGGCACAGGAGATTTCTCGCTTCCCGGCAAACCGTCGTGATATCGCGGTTGTGGTGGCAGAAAACGTACCGGCAGCGGATATTTTGTCCGAATGTAAGAAAGTTGGCGTAAATCAGATAGTTGGCGTAAACTTATTTGACGTGTACCGTGGTAAGGGTGTTGCGGAGGGGTATAAGAGCCTCGCTATCAGCCTGATCCTTCAGGATACCAGCCGTACACTTGAAGAAGAGGATATTGCCACTACCGTTGCCAAGTGTGTAGAGGCATTAAAAGAGCGATTCCAGGCATCATTGAGGGATTGAACCTATGGCGCTTACAAAAGCTGAAATGTCAGAATATCTGTTTGATAAGCTTGGGCTTAGCAAGCGGGATGCCAAAGAGCTGGTTGAGCTGTTTTTTGAAGAGATCCGTCGTGCTCTGGAAAATGGCGAACAGGTTAAACTTTCCGGTTTTGGTAATTTTGACCTGCGAGACAAAAATCAACGCCCGGGTCGTAACCCGAAAACGGGCGAAGATATTCCCATTACAGCCCGGCGCGTGGTGACCTTCAGACCCGGTCAGAAGTTAAAAAGCCGTGTCGAAAACGCGACGCCCAAAGAAGAGTAATTTGCACTAACCAAAAAGGCCGCTATGCGGCCTTTTTTCTTTTCCCGCACGTGGAACCACCGTAAAATCAAACACCTCTCTTGCTGGCACATGGACTACTATGCTGGACTACGTACATCTTCAGCAGCGACGCAATCGGCGCTGGCTCATGATACTGGCGCTCACGCTGCTTGTTGCGCTGACGATAAGCCTCTGTGCCGGAGACCGATGGATCGCTCCAGGCAGCTGGTTTAGCGCCACCGGAAAGCTCTTTATCTGGCAGATTCGCCTGCCGCGTACCGTTGCGGTTCTGTTGGTTGGTGCCGCGCTGGCGTTGTCGGGTGCCGTAATGCAGGCGCTGTTTGAAAACCCGCTGGCGGAGCCTGGCCTGCTGGGGGTTTCTAATGGTGCAGGCGTCGGGCTGATTGCCGCCGTGATGTTAGGGCAGGGAATGCTACCCGGCTGGGCGCTCGGCCTGTCAGCTATTCTCGGGGCGCTGTTCATTACCTTTATTCTGATGCGTTTTGCCAGACGTCATCTTTCTACCAGTAAACTACTCTTAGCCGGGGTTGCGCTGGGCATTATTTGCAGCGCGCTGATGACCTGGGCCGTTTACTTCTCTACATCTTTTGATTTACGCCAACTGATGTACTGGATGATGGGCGGCTTCGGCGGCGTTGACTGGCAACAGAGCTGGCTGATGCTGGGGCTGATTCCGGTTATCGTGTGGATTTGCCTGCAATCACAGCCGTTGAATTTACTGGCGCTGGGCGAAACTTCAGCCAGACAGCTGGGTGTCCCCATTTGGCTGTGGCGTAAACTGCTGGTGATTGCCACCGGTTGGCTGGTTGGCGTCAGCGTGGCGCTGGCGGGCGCAATCGGCTTTGTCGGCCTTGTGGTGCCACATATGCTGCGGCTGTGCGGTCTGACCGATCATCGGGTGCTGCTACCGGCCTGCGCACTGGCAGGGGCAAGTACGTTGCTGGCGGCGGACATCATTGCGCGGCTGGCGCTTCAGGCGGCCGAACTTCCTATCGGTGTTGTGACGGCGACCACGGGAGCGCCCGTCTTTATCTGGCTATTATTGCGTTCTGGGCGCTGACGTTCAGTACATATGCTAATGAGGATATTATGGAAAACGCAATTCTGAACATTGAAGTTACAACGATTGATGGTGAAAAAACGACCCTGGAACGTTTCAGAGGGAACGTCCTGTTGATCGTGAATGTGGCATCTAAATGCGGATTAACCCCGCAGTACGAACAGCTGGAAAGCCTACAAACGTCGCTCGAATATGAAGGCTTTGCGGTGCTGGGATTCCCGTGCAACCAGTTCCTGGGACAGGAGCCGGGGAGTGAAGACGACATTAAAACGTTCTGCCGCACCACCTACGGCGTGACGTTCCCTATGTTCAGTAAAATCGACGTTAATGGCGAAGGGCGTCATCCGCTCTATCAGACCTTAACGCGCGCCGCGCCAAAAGCCATTGCGCCGAAGGGCAGCGAGTTTTATGAAAAAATGGCCAGCAAAGGTCGTGCGCCCGCGCAGCCTGGAGACATTCTGTGGAATTTTGAGAAATTCCTCGTTGGCCGTGACGGTCGCGTAGTCGCGCGTTTCTCACCGGATATGACGCCGGAAGATCCGATTCTGATTAATGCGATTCAGAAAGCACTGGTTCTGTAATGACAATGCTGATGCAACTGCAAAACGTCAGTGAGGGAATGCGTTTAACGCAGTTTAGCGCAGAGGTTCACGCTGGCGAGATAATCCACCTCGTGGGGCCGAACGGCGCGGGGAAGAGTACGCTGTTAACCCGCATGGCGGGGTTAAGTTCCGGGAAAGGCGCCGTCACGCTAAACGATAAACCGTTAGGCGAATGGACCTCGCTGGAGCTGGCGCAAAAGCGCGCATATCTTTCCCAGCATCAGTCGCCGCCATTCGCCATGCCCGTCTGGCATTTTCTGCTGTTGCATCAGCATGATAAAACGGAACATATGCTTTGTGCGCAGGTAACGGAAGCGCTAGGTCTGGTAGATAAACTGGGCCGTAATGTGAATCAGCTTTCCGGTGGTGAGTGGCAGCGCGTGCGGCTTGCGGCGGTAATCCTGCAGATTCATCCTTCTGGCAATCCTCATGGTCAACTTCTGCTACTGGATGAACCCATGAACAGCCTCGATGTTGCACAGCAGGCAGCCCTTGATCGTGTGCTGGACACATTGCGCTCTCGCGGTATTGCGATAGTAATGAGCAGCCACGATCTCAATCATACGTTACGGCATGCCGACAGCGTATGGCTGCTGTGCAAAGGGCAATTAATCGCCAGCGGGACAACGGATGATGTATTAACGCCCGCTTCACTCTTTAGCGCCTATAATATTTCTTTCCAGCGTCTGGAGATTGCCGGTCACCAGATGCTGGTTGCCGGATAAGTCTGGCCTGGAAAACGAACCAGGGGCGCCAGGGAAACATTAAGTATCATTGCTTACTTGCCAGGGAATAAGTAACCGGGCTAAATTATCGGGAAATTAAAAAAGAGAGGATTCGCCGGATATGCGATTCTTGATTATTTTTATAGCGGCTTTATTTTTGGCGGGATGTAGTCACCATGCGCCGCCCCCAAATCCAAGACTGTCGGATTCAATAACCGTAATTGCTAATTTAAACGATCAGTTGCGCAACTGGCGCGGCACGCCTTACCGCTATGGTGGGATGAATCGCCGTGGAATTGATTGTTCCGGGTTTGTCTTAACCACTTTCCGCGATAAATTTGAAATGCAGTTACCGCGCGAAACGCGTCAGCAGGCGAAGATAGGCACCGAAATTGATAAAGACGATCTGCTACCCGGCGATCTGGTTTTCTTCAAAACAGGCTCAGGGGACAGTGGCCTCCACGTCGGTATCTATGATACGGATAACCAGTTCATCCATGCATCGACCAGTCAGGGCGTCACGCGCTCGTCGCTGGATAACGTCTACTGGCGCAAGAAGTTTTGGCAGGCCAGACGAATTTAATGGGTAAATGACGAAGGGGCGTGATGCCCCTTCGGCGTATTTAAATTAATGGTATTTAAAAAACAGATTACGACTCATTATTGTTTTTGTTAACAATCTGAAAGCTACCTGGTCATAGATTGTATTAATCTATGATTTTCGATTACAATCATTACATTCCAGCGAAGGAATGCGAAAATAAAACGGAAAATGAAAGCAATCCGACTAAAATCAATCGACCCACGTTTATTGTTTTGTGACTTCAGGACCCTTGAAATGACTTATCGAGAAGGGCTGTCGCAATGATTGTAACCCTTGACCGTGCCTGGCGTTCAGAGCTGTTATTTCTACCTGCCCGAAATGCTGATGGCAAACTGATTGGTTTGAAAGTCGTTGCACATTTTATTGGTGTAGAGAACTCTGTACGTATCCCGACGAATCTCATCCTGCCGAAACTGACGCCCGATGAGGAATTAGTGCTATTTCGCGAAAAGCTCGCGCTGCTTAATACCTGCCAACTGTTTTTTATTCAGCAGCAGGTGACGGCGTGGCTTGCTATTACGCCTGCGATTGCTAACGCCATACTCACGGACGCAATGCTGGCAGCCGAGGTTTCACGTTACCCGTTTGTCGAGCTGGTGGTGAGCGAACGCTTCCCCGGGCTCAACCAACCTGACGACACTCATCCGCTCGCACTTCTGGCAAAACGCTTCCCGCTGGCGTTAGCAAACTTTGGCTCCGGTGAAGCCTCTACGCGCGCCGTATTTGCTGGATTGTTTCAGCGCATTGTTATCGATCGTCAGTTTGTTCAGCGCCAGCTGTCTTCTGCATCCTTCGAGCCCTTTATTCGCGCCATCACCACGCAAGTTCAGCCCTATTGCCAAAGCATCATGATTGCGGGGATTAATACGGAATCCGCGCGTGAACGCGTATTACCTTTCGCCTTCAGCGGTATGCTGGGCGAGCTATGGCCCGCCGTGCCGGAATCCTCTCTATTGACGCTGGTGCAGGGATAACCCTGCGGATTGCCGGGTGTTTAAACGGGCATTAACTCATACACTACAGGCAGGAGGACCTATGACCCTGTCTTTTAATACCCGCTGGCGCGATGAGCTGCCAGGTTTTTACAGCGAGCTCAATCCGACGCCGCTACAGAATGCCCGCCTGATATGGCATAACACACCGCTTGCCAATGAACTCGGGATCGAACCATCCCTCTTTGCGCCTGAACGAGGCGCTGGCGTGTGGGGCGGAGAAGCCTTGCTCCCTGGAATGAGGCCACTGGCGCAGGTGTACAGCGGCCATCAGTTTGGCGTCTGGGCGGGACAACTGGGCGATGGACGCGGCATCCTGCTGGGTGAACAGCAACTGGATGACGGCACGTCGGTGGACTGGCATCTCAAAGGCGCAGGCTTAACCCCGTATTCGCGGATGGGCGATGGCCGTGCTGTGTTGCGATCCACGCTTCGTGAAAGCCTGGCCTCGGAAGCGATGCATTATCTCGGTATTTCTACTACGCGCGCGCTTTCCATTGTAACCAGTGATACGCCCATCCAGCGTGAAACCGTTGAACAGGGCGCTATGCTCATGCGTATTGCGCAAAGTCATGTCCGTTTCGGCCACTTTGAACATTTCTACTATCGTCGTGAAATGGACAAGGTCCAGCAACTGGCCGATTTTGTTATTCGCCACCACTGGCCGCATCTTCAGCAGGAAGCGGATCGCTACGCACTCTGGTTCCGTGACGTGGTTACGCGCACCGGGCAGATGATCGCGCGCTGGCAAACGGTCGGTTTCGCGCATGGCGTAATGAATACCGATAACATGTCGATTCTGGGGCTGACGATTGATTACGGCCCGTTTGGCTTCCTTGATGACTACCAGCCGGGCTTTATCTGTAATCATTCGGATTATCAGGGACGCTACAGCTTTGAGAATCAGCCGGCGGTGGGGTTATGGAACCTGCAACGTCTGGCGCAGTCACTCTCTGCCTTTATCGATGTTGATACGCTGAATGATGCGCTTGATGGCTATCAGCTTGCATTATTTACCGAATATGGCACGCGTATGCGTCAAAAACTGGGGCTCTTTACGGAAGAGGTGGGCGATAACGATCTGCTTAACGCGTTGTTTGCACTTATGGCGCGGGAGGGCAGTGATTACACACGTACTTTCCGTATGTTGAGCGAAACGGAACAGTTAAGCGCCGCATCGCCATTACGCGACGAGTTTATCGACCGTGCCGCCTTTGATAACTGGTTTGCGCAATACCGGGCGCGCATACAGCCGGAAGGCATCGACGATGCGAAACGCCAGCAGGCGATGAAGCAGGTGAATCCGGCAATGGTGTTACGCAACTGGCTGGCGCAGCGGGCCATTGAAACGGCGGAGAAGGGCGATTATCAGGAACTCCATCGGCTGCACGAAGCCCTGAGAAATCCGTGGGCTGATCGTGACGATGATTATGCTCAGCGCCCGCCCGATTGGGGGAAAAGGCTGGAAGTGAGTTGTTCCAGCTGAACAACATGCCGGGGGCGCTGCGCTTGCCCGGCCTACACATGCACCAGGACGTAGGCCTGATAAGCGAAGCGCATCAGGCAATTCTGCGCCGCTTACTTCGTCAATATCAGCTTTCCGGCCTGCGTCTGGCGTAGCAGATACTGCTGACCTTCATGTTCTATTACCACGCGGCCTTCTTCGCCTAATAACGCCTCGCTGTTAACCCGGCGATCGTGATTTTGCGGACGGGGGGTATTGTCCCTAACGGTAACGTTTTCTGCGTTGTCATCCATAAGCGTCATAAAAAAGTAAAATAGTAATAAAAACAACAATGATAAGTATTATCAATAATGAGTAAGCGTGTGCAACGTTTTTTTGTGAAAAGAGAAAGCAAAAGGGGATAAGAAACTCCCCATCGCGGGTGCGACAGGGAGGAGAGGACTAAAGGCGAGTGGCGACTGCGGCAGCCAGTTTTTCCAGCAGCACTTCGGTGTCTTCCCAGCTCAGACACGGATCGGTGATGGACTGCCCATAGGTGAGCGGCTGATCGGCAACAATCTTCTGCGCGCCTTCGCGCAGGAAACTTTCGGCCATAATACCGGCGATAGCGGTCGAGCCGTTGCGAATTTGCTGGCAGATATCATCGCAAACATCCAGCTGACGGCGATGTTGCTTCTGGCAGTTGCCGTGGCTGAAATCGACGACCAGATGTTCTGGCAAATCAAACTGATGCAACGTATCGCAGGCCGCAGCAATATCGTCGGCGTGGTAGTTTGGTTTTTTACCGCCACGCATGATGATATGCCCATATGGATTACCGCTGGTCTGGTAGATGGTCATCTGGCCGTTTTTATCCGGCGACAGGAACATATGGCTGGCGCGCGCGGCCCGGATCGCATCGACAGCAATACGTGTATTACCGTCGGTGCCGTTCTTAAAGCCAACCGGGCAGGAGAGCGCAGAAGCCATCTCGCGGTGGATTTGGCTCTCGGTGGTACGTGCGCCAATTGCGCCCCAGCTAATCAGGTCGGCGATAAACTGACCGGTCACCATATCCAGAAATTCGGTCGCGGTCGGCACGCCGAGGGTATTCACCTGCAACAGCAGTTTTCGCGCGAGCTCAATCCCGTGATTAACCCGGTAGCTGCCGTTCAGGTCGGGGTCGGAAATCAATCCTTTCCAGCCAACAACGGTACGCGGTTTTTCGAAATAGGTGCGCATCACGATTTCCAGCTGGCCCTGATGCTTTTCGCGCAGGGTTTGCAGACGACGCGCATAATCCATCGCCGCATCAAGATCGTGAATAGAGCAAGGCCCGACAATCACCAGCAAACGACGATCTTCGCCATTGAGGATCTTTTCAATCCGCTGACGAGAAGCAGTGACGCTGGCGGCAACATCCGGGGAGACGGGGTAACGCTGAGCAAGTTCAGCAGGCGTAACGAGGCTCTCAATACGAGCAGTACGCAATTCATCGGTCTTATTCATGAGTTTCTCAGAAATTTGTTTCTTCGCCAGACAAAACGCCGGGAAGTGATGCACATCACGATAAACCAATCCCGGCTGATTTCAAGAGCAGAGCGTGATGTGCATTCATTCACGGCGTTATGATAAACAAATTTTCCGCATTGTACTAGTTCGTTAGTACATTCTGCGGCTTAAACCCATGATGTCCATGATTTTGGTAGCAATTTCCTCAACAGAGTAATTGGTACTGTTTATCCAGGGGATTTGATTCTTCCGATACAGTGCTTCAACTTCCGCCACTTCCATTCGACACTGGCGCATCGAGGCGTAGCGGCTGTTTTCCCGGCGCTCTTCGCGAATCGCCGCCAGGCGCTCAGGATTAATCGTCAGGCCGAACAGTTTATGCTGCAACGGTTTGAGCGATGCAGGAAGGATCAGATTATCCATATCATCAGCGATGAACGGATAGTTGGCAGCGCGAATGCCGAACTGCATCGCCAGATAGAGGCTGGTGGGGGTTTTTCCACAGCGAGAAACGCCGAGCAAAATAACCTGCGCCTGATCGAGATTGCGCAGAGAAATGCCATCATCATGCGCCAGGGTGTAATCAATCGCTGCAATACGCGCATCGTATTTCAACAGGTTTCCCGGGTTTAGCCCGTGGGTACGATGAGCAACCGGCGTCGGATCGAGCTTAAGTTCTTCCTGAAGTGGGGCAACCAGCGCCTGTACGATATCCTGACAAAATCCTTCACACTGCAAAATGATGTCGCGGATTTCCGGGATGACAATGGAGTAGAAAACCAGCGGGCGTACGCCCGTTTGCTGATAAATCGCGTCGATCTGATCTTTCACCGCGCGGGCGCGGCTTTCACTTTCAATAAACGGCAGGGTAATACTGTTGATGACCACGGGGAACTGCGACATCACCGCGTGGCCCAGCACCTCAGCGGTAATCGCCGTGCCATCAGAAATATAAAAAACCTGCCTGTCGACTGCATTTTCCATTTTAACAATCCAGAAAAGTGAGGTTAATTGTCTGAAAGCATAAATTAAATTCGCAGAAAACCCCACCGCATTTGTCTGATATCTGAAAATGGAACGCTATTTTTATTTTTTATGAAAAGTCCGGTTCATTTTTCTAAATATGCAGATTTCGCCCAGATTTATAACGACTTTCCCACAGAATCAGAGGGTTAACAGATTACTGGCATCAATCCTAAAAAAGAAAAATTTAATTTGCTTGAACGATTCACCGTTTTTTTAAATTGTTTAAATATGCCAGGATAATTTGAGTAGTCAGTTGTTTCTTAATCACTGCTTTTTTAATCAAAAAAGGATTGTCTCGATGTCCAACAATGGCTCGTCACCGCTGGTGCTTTGGTATAACCAACTCGGCATGAATGATGTAGACAGAGTTGGGGGCAAAAATGCCTCCCTGGGTGAAATGATTACTAACCTGTCCGATCTGGGTGTCTCGGTCCCCAACGGATTTGCTACCACTGCCGATGCATTTAATCAATTTCTCGACCAAAGCGGCGTGAATCAGCGCATTTATCAACTGTTGGATCAAACCGATATTGATGATGTTACCGCCCTGGCGAAAGCCGGTGCGCAGATCCGCCAGTGGATCATCGACACACCTTTCCAGAGCGAACTGGAAACTGCTATCCGTGACGCGTACAACCAGCTCTCTGCGGATGACGCGGACGCATCCTTTGCTGTGCGCTCCTCGGCGACGGCAGAAGATATGCCGGATGCCTCCTTCGCCGGTCAGCAGGAAACCTTCCTCAACGTGCAGGGCTACGACGCGGTACTGGTTGCGGTCAAACACGTTTTCGCCTCGCTGTTTAATGACCGCGCGATCTCATACCGTGTCCACCAGGGTTACGACCATCGCGGCGTAGCGCTCTCGGCGGGCGTTCAGCGGATGGTGCGCTCCGACCTCGCGTCTTCCGGCGTAATGTTCTCCATTGACACCGAATCCGGTTTTGACCAGGTGGTCTTTATCACCTCGGCCTGGGGCCTGGGTGAAATGGTGGTGCAGGGCGCGGTAAACCCGGACGAATTTTACGTCCACAAACCGACGCTGGCGGCTAATCGCCCGTCGATTGTACGCCGTACCATGGGTTCCAAAAAAATCCGTATGGTCTACGCGCCAACGCAGGAGCACGGCAAGCAGGTTAAAATTGAAGATGTGCCGCAGGCGCAGCGTGATGTCTTCTCGTTGACCAACGATGAAGTGCAGGAACTGGCGAAACAGGCTGTCCAGATTGAAAAACACTATGGCCGCCCGATGGATATCGAGTGGGCCAAAGATGGTCATACTGGCAAACTGTTTATCGTTCAGGCGCGCCCGGAAACCGTGCGTTCTCGCGGCCAGGTGATGGAGCGTTACACGCTGCATTCCCAGGGCAAAATCATTGCTGAAGGCCGTGCTATCGGTCATCGCATTGGCGCGGGCCCAGTAAAAGTTATTCACGACATCAGTGAGATGAACCGCATTGAACCCGGCGATGTGCTGGTGACCGACATGACCGACCCGGACTGGGAACCGATCATGAAGAAAGCGGCGGCGATTGTCACCAACCGTGGCGGGCGTACTTGTCACGCGGCAATCATCGCGCGTGAACTGGGTATCCCGGCGGTGGTCGGCTGCGGCGACGCAACCGAACGCATGAAAGATGACGAGAAAGTCACCGTTTCCTGTGCAGAAGGGGATACGGGTTACGTCTACGCTGACCTGCTCGACTTTAGCGTTAAGAGTTCCAGCGTTGACACCATGCCGGACATGCCACTGAAGATCATGATGAACGTCGGCAACCCGGATCGCGCATTTGACTTCGCCTGCCTGCCGAATGAGGGCGTTGGTCTGGCGCGTCTGGAATTCATCATCAACCGTATGATTGGCGTTCACCCGCGTGCGTTGCTGGAGTTCGATGACCAGGAACCCGCGTTGCAGAACGAAATCCGCGAGATGATGAAAGGCTTCGACTCACCAAAAGAGTTTTACGTGGGTCGCCTGACGGAAGGGATCGCCACGCTGGGCGCGGCGTTCTACCCGAAACGCGTGATTGTGCGTCTGTCCGATTTTAAATCGAACGAATACGCTAACCTGGTTGGTGGTGAACGTTACGAACCGGATGAAGAGAACCCGATGCTGGGCTTCCGTGGCGCGGGTCGTTACGTCTCCGACAGCTTCCGCGACTGCTTCGCCCTGGAATGCGACGCAGTTAAACGCGTCCGTAACGAAATGGGTCTGACCAACGTTGAAATCATGATTCCGTTCGTGCGTACCGTTGATCAGGCGAAAGCCGTGGTGGACGAACTGGCGCGTCAGGGGTTGAAACGTGGTGAAAATGGTCTGAAAATCATTATGATGTGCGAGATCCCGTCTAACGCCCTGTTAGCCGAACAGTTCCTCGAACATTTCGATGGTTTCTCCATTGGCTCCAACGACATGACCCAGCTGGCATTGGGCCTCGACCGCGACTCCGGCGTGGTCTCTGAACTGTTCGACGAGCGTAATGACGCGGTTAAAGCGCTGCTTTCGATGGCCATCCGTGCCGCGAAGAAACAGGGCAAATACGTCGGTATCTGTGGGCAGGGGCCGTCTGACCACGAAGATTTCGCTGCATGGCTGATGGAAGAGGGTATCGATAGCCTCTCCCTGAACCCGGACACGGTGGTGCAAACCTGGCTGAGTCTGGCGGAATTGAATAAGTAATCGTTTGAATAAGCCCCCGACGGTCACAACGTCGGGGGCTTTTTTATTTCTAACTTATCAGACCCGCCTTAATTTGCGACCGATCACACTCCCACTAAAAAACCAAAAAACGTAAATCTTCTGCGAATTTAGACAATTGTTGTCACGGTAGCGCTTCTGAATACTGGTTTTACTCAACCTGTTCAGGAGAAGGCTATGACCCCCATTTATAAAGATCCCCAGTATCCTGTGAACGCGCGTGTTGCCGACCTGCTGGCACGCATGACCCCCGAAGAAAAATTTGCCCAGATGCATGCCTACTGGCTGGTACTGTCTGAAGACGGTCAGCACCGGGAAAGAAGTGATATGAGCGATGAATTTTCCGGCGTCAGCGAGCAGGCATCGCTGGGCGAGCGTTTAATGTTGGGCGTCGGTCAAATCACGCGCCCGCTGGGTACGCATATTGTGGATGCGAAAACGGGCGTGCGGGCGGCTAATCGCCTGCAAAAAATGTTGATGGAAGAGACACGTCTTGGCATTCCGGCTCTGTTCCATGAAGAGTGTCTGGTGGGCTTGTTGTGCAAAGACGCGACTTTATTTCCCTCCTCGCTGAATTACGGTTCCACATGGGAGCCTGAACTGGTCAGGCGCGCCGCGCAGCAGATTGGCGAAGAAGCGCGAACAACGGGTTGTAAACAGGGGCTGGCACCGGTGCTGGATGTGTCGCGCGATGTGCGCTGGGGGCGTACCGAAGAGACGTTTGGCGAAGACCCGTGGCTGGTGGGCGTGATGGCCTGCGCGTATGTTGATGGCCTACAGGGTGAAAAACGTGACGTGCTGGCGACGCTTAAGCACTATGTCGGCCATTCCTTTAGCGAAGGCGCGCGTAATCATGCGCCAGTGCATCTGGGTTTTCGCGAGCTCAACGATACCTTCCTGTTGCCTTTCGAAATGGCAGTTAAACTGGCGAACGCGGGTTCGGTGATGCCCGCGTATCACGATATCGATAATCAACCGGGGCACAGCGATGCCTTCCTGCTGACCACGTTGCTGCGGGAACGCTGGGGGTTTGATGGCATCGTGGTGGCGGACTACGGTGGCGTTAGCCTGTTGCATCAGCATCATGGCGTCAGTGAAGATGCCGCGCACTCGGCGGCACTGGCATTTAATGCCGGGCTGGACGTTGAGCTGCCAAAAGATGATTGCGCGCGTCATCTGGCGCAAGCGCTGGAACGCGGGCTGATCAGCATGGCGAAAATTGATGAGATCGTCGCGCGGTTGCTCACCGAAAAATTCCGTCTGGGGCTCTTCGAGCATCCGTACACCGACGAAAGCGCCATTTCACTCCAGTCGCCCGCTACGCGTCAGGTGGCAAGAGAGGTCGCCACGCGGTCAATTACGCTACTGGAAAATCGTAACATTCTGCCGCTGGCAGGGAAACCTCGCGTGGCGGTCGTGGGGCCGACGGCGGACGATCCGCTGGCGTTGTTGAGCGGCTACAGTTTTCCGGTGCATCTGATTATCAGCGATATGGTGGATAACACGGCGCAGGTCACTACACCGCTGGCGGCGCTGCGCAGCTATCTGGGTGAGGATAACGTTCGTTACGCCAAAGGTTGCCACATCATCAAAGAACGCCTGGCCGGTGCACCGGTGTTCCCGGGGGACAGTTCAGGTAAGCCGATGCAATCATCCCCGGTCTCTCTCGACATCTCGCTGATTGACGATGCGGTAAACGCGGCGCTGGAAAGTGAGGTGGTGATTGCCTGCGTGGGCGATCTCGCCGGGCTGTTCCAGAGCGGAACCGTAGGCGAGGGGTCAGACACCGATAGTTTACATCTGCCGGGCGTGCAGCAACAGCTGCTGGAAGCGCTGGTGGCGACCGGGAAACCGGTGATAGTGGTGATGACGGGCGGACGCCCCTATAACCTGCAAGGGCTGGAGTCGAAAGTGGCGGCGTTTATGCTGGCATGGGCGCCGGGCCAGGAGGGCGGTTGGGCGATTGCCGATGTGCTGACCGGTCGTGCAGAACCTCAGGGCAGGCTGGTGGTAAGCGTGCCGAAAAGTGCCGGAGCGATGCCGTTTTACTACAACCATAAGCTGAAAAGCGGCGGCACGCCGTTCGCCTTCCATTTTGGTGCGCTGTATCCGTTTGGCTACGGTCTGAGCTGGACTACGTTCGATTATGGCTCGCCGATGTTGCAGAGCGACAACGTGGATATTCATGGCGATGTTACGCTTAGCGTGACGGTAAGAAACAGCGGCGAGCGCAGCGGCAGTGAAGTGGTGCAAGTGTATGTGCGCGACAACATCGCCTCAATGGTCAGGCCGCTCCAGGAACTGAAAGCGTTCCAGCGTGTGGCACTGGTGCCAGGCGAGTCGGCCACGCTCACGTTCACGATACCTGTGGATATGCTCAATTTCACCAGCTATCAGGGGCAACGCATCGTTGAGCCCGGTGAGTTTGAGTTCCAGATTGGCCGATCGTCGGCGGATATTCAGGGGCGGGTAACGGTCAATGTCACCGGCGAGACGCGGGTTCTGCCCGAAATGTGGCGCATGATGAGTCGGTGTGATGTGAAGTGATAAAAAAAAGCCCATCGTGGGAGATGGGCAAAGACTACACACAGCAATTCATTGTTTCACTCAGGGGATTTCCATGCTTATAAATCAAGCTGTTGATTTATAACCGTGTCCTAATAGTAGGCATGCGACATTTTCACGTCGATCGGATTCGTCTCAATAGTTAAAATAGTGTGAATGATTTTTAGTTAAGACAGGTGCGGATGCCATCATTTGATGGCATCCGTTAACATAACAACGGTTTATTGATAAGAAATGCTTAAGTGGGGGGCGGGAAAATTACTCTTTCTTCTCTCCGCTCATATCAAACTGTTGCAACTCTTCCAGAACCTGGTCCGGGTCGGTTGTCGGCGGGGGCACTTCATGCATCCACGCATCAAACAGACGCCAGGAGACCGCCAGCACCACAGGGCCAATAAACAGGCCAATCATGCCGAATGCCACCAGACCACCGATAACGCCAGACAGAATCAGAATCATCGGCAGATCGGCACCCATGCGAATCAGCACCGGACGGATAAAGTTATCCATGGTGCCTACCACGCAGCTCCACACCAGCAGCACGGTGCCCCAGGTGGTATCGCCGGTCCAGTAGAGCCAGATGATTGACGGTATCAGTACGATCAGCGGCCCAAGCTGTACCAGACAGGAAAATATCATCACGACCGTGAGCAGCGTGGCATACGGTACGCCAGTGATGGCAAGGCCGATACCGCCAAGAATCGCCTGCGTTAACGCGGTGACCACCACGCCCAGCGCGACGGCGCGAATGGCCTGGCCTGCCAGCAACACGGCGGCATCACCACGTTTTGACGCCAGACGAGTCGCGAAGTAGCGAATGCCAAAGGCGACTTTTTCGCCCTGCCAGTAGAGCAGCGCGCTGAATAACAGCATCAATCCGCAGTGCAGCAGGAAACGGCCAATGTGCGCCGCCTGGCCGACAAACCACGTGGTGGTGGTGCCGATATAGGGGCGGACCTTGGTCATAATCGCGCTGCCGCCCATATCCAGCAGGCTGTGCCAGCCCTGATAAAGCTTCGCGCCTATAAACGGAATACTGTTCAACCACGCGAGGTCGGGCAGTTCCAGCGTGCCAGAGGTGATGTCATGCACCAGCGGCGCGCTGCCGTCGACGACGCTATTGACCAGCAAGGCGATGGGAATAACGAACAGTAAAAAAAGCAACAGTGTCATCACCAGAACCGCCAGGCCCCGGCGGCCAAAAAGCATGCGTTGCAAACGAAGCAGTACCGGCCAGGTGGCAATAACGATCGTCGCCGCCCAGGCGAAGCCCAGAATAAACGGCTGAATAATCCATAAACAAGCGATGATCATCAGAGCCAAAAACAGCACCGATAGCAGTATTTGCGGTATATCGCGAGGACGTTGAAGCGTACTCATATATCAAATTTACCTTCTTCTGTGCGCCAGAACGCTGGCGCGGCGTAAACCCTTTTATTGATAATAATATCAATCTATTTAAGTGGCCGATTTTGCACTTAAATCTACCGGGCGCATAAGAAAAAAATGTGATACAACGTTGAATGCACTACGCAAACGATTAAACATGCGCTTCCCGCCCATGGCGACGCTGCGCGTGTATAACAACACTAACTATTCAGACAGGGTCAAGCGTCATGATCCCACAGATTTCTCAGGCACCGGGCGTCGTTCAACTGGTGCTGAATTATTTGCAAGCACTGGAGCAACAAGGTTTTACTGGCGATACCGCCACGCGTTATGCCGACCGACTGACCATGGCGACCGATAACAGCGTTTATCAGCTGTTACCGGATGCGGTGGTGTTCCCGCGTTCAACGGCGGATGTGGCCCTGCTGGCCCGGCTGGCGGCTGAAGAGCGCTTTCAGTCGCTCATCTTCACCCCGCGCGGCGGCGGCACCGGCACTAACGGGCAGGCGCTAAACCAGGGCATCATCATTGATATGTCCCGCTATATGAATCGCATCATTGAAATCAATCCCGAAGAGGGTTGGGTGCGGGTCGAAGCCGGGGTTATCAAAGATCAGCTGAATCAATATCTCAAACCTTACGGCTATTTCTTCGCGCCGGAGCTCTCCACAAGTAACCGCGCGACGCTGGGCGGCATGATCAATACCGATGCCTCCGGGCAGGGCTCGCTGGTGTACGGCAAAACCTCCGATCACGTCTTAGGCGTGCGCGCCGTGTTACTGGGCGGCGATATTCTGGATACCCAACCCGTACCGGTGGCGCTGGCGGAAACGCTGGCGAAAGAGCAGTCCGCCTCCGGGCGTATTTACCGCACGGTATTTGAAGGGTGTCGCGCGAATCGTCAGCTCATCATCGATAAGTTCCCGAAACTTAATCGCTTCCTGACCGGTTACGATCTGCGACACGTCTTCAACGACGAGATGAGCGAGTTTGACTTAACCCGTATTCTCACCGGCTCAGAAGGTACACTGGCGTTTATTACCGAAGCGCGGTTGGATATTACTCCGCTGCCGAAGGTGCGTCGTCTGGTTAACATTAAGTACGACTCGTTCAACTCGGCGCTGCGCAATGCGCCGTTTATGGTGGAAGCCCGTGCGCTGTCGGTTGAAACGGTGGATTCTAAGGTCCTGAATCTGGCGCGGGAAGACATTGTCTGGCATTCGGTCAGTGAGCTGATCACCGATGTGCCCGATAAAGAGATGCTCGGCCTGAATATTGTCGAATTCGCCGGTGATGATGGCGCGCTGATTGAAGAGCAGGTCACATCGTTATGCCAACGTCTGGATACGCTTATCGCGAATCAGGAAGGTGGTGTGATTGGCTGGCAGCGCTGCAATGAGCTTGACGGCATCGAGCGCATCTACGCGATGCGTAAAAAGGCGGTTGGTCTGTTGGGCAATGCGAAAGGCGCAGCGAAACCGATTCCGTTTGCCGAAGATACCTGCGTGCCGCCGGAACATCTCGCGGATTACATCGTTGAATTTCGCGCGTTACTCGACAGCCACGGCCTGAGCTACGGCATGTTTGGCCATGTCGATGCCGGCGTGCTGCACGTGCGCCCGGCGCTGGATATGTGCGACCCGCAACAAGAGATTTTAATGAAGCAAATCTCCGATGATGTGGTGGCACTCACCGCGAAATACGGCGGTCTGCTGTGGGGCGAGCACGGGAAAGGCTTCCGCGCGGAATACAGCCCGGCCTTCTTCGGTGATGCGCTTTACGGCGAGCTGCGGAAGGTTAAAGCAGCGTTCGACCCGCTTAACCGCTTAAATCCTGGAAAAATCTGCCCGCCGGAAGGCGTGGATGCGCCGATGATGAAAGTGGATGCGGTGAAACGCGGCACTTTTGACCGGCAAATCCCGATTGCTGTGCGATCCTCATGGCGTGGGGCGATGGAGTGTAATGGCAACGGGTTATGTTTTAACTTCGATGCCAAAAGCCCGATGTGCCCGTCAATGAAGGTAACCAACGATCGTATTCATTCGCCGAAAGGGCGCGCCACGCTGGTGCGTGAATGGCTGCGTTTGTTGGCCGATCGTGGGGTCGATCCATTATTGCTGGAGAAAGAACTGCCGGGCAAACGCGCCAGCCTGCGTTCATTGATTGAGCGTACCCGCAACAGCTGGCACGCGCGTAAGGGAGAATACGATTTCTCCCACGAAGTGAAAGAGGCGATGTCGGGCTGTCTGGCCTGTAAAGCCTGTTCCACCCAATGCCCAATCAAAATTGATGTGCCGGATTTCCGCGCGCGTTTCTTACAGCTTTATCACACGCGTTATTTGCGTCCGGTACGCGATCATCTGGTGGCGACGGTTGAAAGTTATGCGCCGCTGATGGCGCGCGCGCCGAAAACCTTTAACTTCTTTATGAATCAACCGCTGGTACGCAAGCTGTCGGAAAAACACATTGGCATGATTGATTTGCCGATGCTTTCCGCGCCATCGTTACAAAAGCAGATGATCTCTCACCGTTCCGCCAATATGACGCTGGAACAGCTGGAAGCGCTAACACCCGAACAAAAAGCGATGACCGTGCTGGTGGTGCAGGATCCTTTCACCAGCTACTACGATGCGCAGGTGGTGGCCGACTTCATTCGTCTGATCGATAAGCTGGGCCTTCAACCTGTGCTGCTGCCGTTCTCACCCAATGGTAAAGCGCAGCATATTAAAGGTTTCGTCACCCGCTTTACCAAAACCGCACGTAAAACGGCGGATTACCTGAACCGTGTGGCGGAATTGGGCATTCCTATGGTGGGCGTCGATCCGGCGCTGGTGCTGTGTTATCGCGATGAATACAAGCAAGTGTTGGGCGATAAACGCGGTGATTTCAACGTCATGCTGGTCCATGAATGGCTGCCTCAGGCACTGGACGGTATCGATAGCCACGAATCCGGCGGCGAGCCCTGGTATCTGTTTGGGCACTGTACCGAGGTTACCGCACTGCCTTCCGCGCCAAAACAGTGGGCTACCATTTTTGCCCGGTTTGGCGCGAAGCTGGAAAACGTCAACGTCGGCTGCTGCGGGATGGCGGGAACCTATGGCCACGAAAAGAAAAACCACCAAAACTCGCTGGGGATTTATGCGCTATCATGGCAGCAGGCCATGCAACGCCTGCCGCGTAATCGCTGCCTGGCAACCGGATACTCATGTCGTAGTCAGGTGAAGCGCGTGGAAGGTAATGGCGTGCGCCATCCGTTACAGGCACTTCTGGAGATTATTGGATGATTTGGAGACGACAGACGACCCTCGATGCCCTGAATGCGATGAACGAAGGGACGATGATGGCGCTGCTGGATATTCGCTATGTTGCGTTAACCGATGATGCGCTGGAGGCGACGATGCCCGTTGACCATCGCACGCATCAGCCATTCGGTCTGTTACACGGTGGAGCGTCCGTTGTTCTGGCCGAGACACTGGGCTCAATGGCGGGCTATCTCTGTACCGAGGGCGATCAAAAAGTTGTCGGGCTGGAAATCAATGCCAACCATATCCGCTCGGTGCGTAGCGGCCGGGTTCGCGGCGTCTGTAAAGCGATCCACACCGGGCGTCGCAGCCAGGTGTGGCAAATCGAAATCTTCGATGAGGAAGGGCGCTTGTGTTGCACATCGCGCCTGACCACCGCCGTGGTGTAAAACAGATGCAAAAGGCCCAAATCCCTGGGCCTTTTGTTTATTGCGCCGTATCGTCTTTAATCGTTTCGCTCGCGCCGTTCTTCTGAACGGAGGCAATACCTTTCTTCGCCGCGTCCTTGCTTGAGTACATCTCACTGGTGGCGATGGTTTCGTGATTATCGGCCTTCAGTAAAAAATACCACGGCTGCGCAACGGCTTTTTCTGACTTCTTAAGCACATAATAACCCATGATTTCTCCCGATAGTTTTGAAGGGGTCATCAATGATTTAGGTCAGATTTGGCGATCCGGCAAGTTAGCGTACCGAGGATGTGAGCTGAAAGGCGCAGAGAGGCCGAAAAGCTATCAAATAAATAGGCATTAGCGATGCATGTTTTATTCATCAACCACTTCCAGTAATTACCTCTTCTTAATCTATTATTTTTCAAAGAGTTGTAAAAAATCATCTATCCCGGTTGCCCGCAGAATCAGGGTCTATGCTTATAAAAAGCCGCTGTAAAACAGGTCCGAAGGTAATACCCCTGTTGCAGATGGGTTGAAGTGATAATCATTATCACTAACATAGTGTTATGCCTTCGATGGCTTAACCGATGAGGTAGACCAATGGAAGTAGATACTGGAACGTTTGATCCGAATGATTTTGCCTGGCGTGGCCTGACGTTAACGCCCGCGGCAGCAACACAAATTCGCAATCTGGTCAGCAAACAACCAGGTATGCAGGGCGTGCGCCTCGGCGTGAAGCAGACCGGCTGTGCCGGATTTGGCTATGTGCTGGATACGGTAACCGAGCCCCATGCCGATGACCTGTTATTTGAGTCTGACTGCGCAAAACTGTGGGTGCCTCTTTCGGCGATGCCGTTTATCGACGGCACCGAAGTGGATTACGTGCGCGAAGGATTAAATCAGATATTTAAATTTCATAACCCGAAAGCGCAGAACGAATGCGGCTGCGGCGAAAGTTTTGGGGTATAGGCGGTACGATTATGACGCGCAATACTGAAGCAACTGACGATGTCAAAACCTGGACCGGCGGCCCGCTGAATTACAAAGAGGGCTTCTTCACCCAGTTAAAGACCGATGAACTGGCAAAAGGGATCAACGAAGAGGTGGTCCGTGCCATTTCGGCAAAACGCAACGAGCCCGAATGGATGCTCGAGTTTCGCCTGAATGCCTTCCACGCCTGGGAGCAGATGAAAGAGCCGCACTGGTTGAAAGCGAACTATGCTTCGCTCAATTATCAGGATTACAGCTACTACTCTGCGCCGTCCTGCGGTAACTGCGATGAAACCTGTGCCTCTGAGCCGGGCGCGGTGCAACAGACGGGCGCCAATACCTTCCTCACCGATGAAGTCGAAGCGGCGTTTAATCAGCTCGGCGTACCGGTGCGCGAAGGCAAAGAAGTGGCCGTCGATGCGATATTCGATTCGGTTTCTGTGGCCACCACCTATCGGGAAAAACTCTCTGAGCAGGGCATTATTTTCTGTTCGTTCGGCGAAGCAATCCACGATCACCCGGAACTGGTGAAACAGTATCTGGGCACGGTGGTGCCGTCGAACGATAACTTTTTTGCCGCGCTGAACGCGGCGGTGGCGTCAGATGGCACCTTCATCTACATCCCGAAAGGTGTGCGCTGCCCGATGGAGCTGTCGACCTATTTTCGAATTAACGCCGAAAAAACCGGTCAGTTTGAACGCACGATCCTGATTGCCGATGAAGGCAGCTATGTGAGCTACATCGAAGGGTGTTCCGCCCCGGTGCGTGAAAGTTATCAGCTGCACGCGGCGGTGGTGGAAGTCATCATCCACAAAGATGCGGAAGTGAAATACTCCACGGTACAAAACTGGTTCCCCGGCGATAACAACACCGGCGGGATCCTGAATTTTGTCACCAAGCGAGCCCTGTGCGAAGGCGAAAACAGCAAAATGTCATGGACCCAGTCAGAAACGGGTTCCGCCATTACCTGGAAATACCCGAGCTGCATTTTGCGCGGTGATAACTCGATTGGCGAGTTCTTCTCGGTGGCGCTGACCAGCGGACATCAGCAGGCCGATACCGGCACCAAAATGATCCACATCGGCAAAAACACCAAATCGACGATCATCTCGAAAGGGATCTCCGCCGGACACAGCCAGAACAGTTATCGCGGGCTGGTGAAAATCATGCCGACCGCGACCAATGCGCGTAATTTCACCCAGTGTGACTCGATGCTGATTGGCCCGGACTGCGGCGCGCACACCTTCCCGTATGTCGAATGCCGCAACAACAGCGCACAGCTGGAACATGAAGCCACCACCTCGCGTATCGGTGAAGATCAGCTGTTCTACTGCCTGCAACGCGGGATCAGCGAGGACGATGCGATCTCGATGATCGTTAACGGGTTCTGTAAGGACGTCTTCTCCGAGCTGCCGCTGGAGTTTGCCGTGGAAGCGCAAAAACTGCTGGCGATAAGCCTCGAACACAGCGTCGGATAAGGATTAAGGGATCTCTATGTTAAGTATTAAAGATTTACAGGTTGCCGTTGAAGAGAAAGAAATCCTGCGCGGCTTGAGCCTTGATGTAAAACCAGGGGAAGTGCACGCCATCATGGGGCCGAACGGCTCCGGGAAAAGTACGCTTTCCGCCACGCTCGCCGGACGCGAAGACTATGAAGTGACCGGCGGCGCGGTCACATTTAAGGGCAAAGACCTGCTGGAGCTCTCTCCTGAAGATCGGGCGGGGGAAGGTATCTTTATGGCCTTCCAGTATCCGGTGGAAATTCCGGGCGTCAGCAACCAATTTTTCCTGCAAACGGCGCTGAATGCGGTGCGTAAATACCGAGGCCTGGATGCGCTGGATCGTTTTGATTTTCAGGACCTGATGGAAGAGAAAATCAATCTGCTGAAAATGCCGCAGGATTTGCTCACCCGCTCGGTAAACGTCGGCTTCTCGGGCGGTGAGAAAAAGCGCAATGACATTTTGCAGATGGCGGTGCTTGAGCCAGAGCTGTGCATTCTGGATGAAACGGATTCCGGGCTGGATATCGACGCGCTGAAGATAGTGGCAGACGGCGTGAACTCCCTGCGTGACGGTAAACGGTCGTTCATTATTGTCACCCACTACCAGCGCATTCTCGACTACATCAAGCCGGATGTGGTGCATGTGCTTTATCAGGGGCGGATTGTGAAATCTGGCGACTTCACCCTGGTGAAACAACTGGAGGAGCAGGGCTATGGCTGGCTTACCGAACAGCAGTAACGCGCTGCAACAGTGGCATCATCTGTTCGAAGCGCAGGGCGAACAGCGTTCCCCTCAGGCGCGTGAACATCTGCAACAGGTGCTGCGCCTCGGGTTGCCCACGCGTAAAGATGAAGACTGGAAATACACCGCGCTGGATAGCCTGCTCAATAGCCAGTTTGTCGCGCCTCGGCTGACTACGCTTGAGGATATTGCGCCCGATTCGCTGGCCCTAACAGTGGATGCGTGGCGTCTGGTGTTTGTCGATGGTCAGTTTGCGCCTGGGCTGAGCGATGCGCTGGAAGAGAGCGGGTTTGAGGTCGCGGTGAATAACGTGCGTGAAGAGCTGCCTGCGGCGGTTAACGGCGAAGTTTTTCTGCATCTCAGCGAAAGCCTGGCGGCGACGGTGACGCATATTCGTGTCGCGCGCAATCAACGTCCGGCGAAACCGCTGCTGCTGATGCATATCACGCGGGGGCTGGTGGGCGAGGAGATGAACACCGCCCATTATCGCCACCACATTGCGCTGGAAACCGGGGCGGAGGCCACGGTGATAGAACATTACGTCAGCCTGAACGATCAACGCCACTTTACCGGGGCGCGATTCACCATGGACGTGGCGGACAATGCGCATCTGCATCATCTGAAGCTGGGCTTTGAAAACCCGCAGAGCTTCCACTTTGCCCATAACGACATACAACTGGGGCAGGACGCCAGCGCCCACAGCAGCAGTTTTCTGCTCGGCGCGGCGGTAACGCGACACCACACCAGCAGCCAGTTAAACGGTGAAAACACTACCTTACGCATGAACAGCCTGGCGATGCCGGTGAACACGGAAGTGTGCGATACCCGTACCTGGCTTGAGCACAACAAAGGCTATTGCAACAGCCGTCAGCTGCACAAAACCATCGTCAGCGATAAAGGCCGTGCGGTATTTAATGGCCTGATTAACGTGGCGAAACACGCCATCAAAACCGACGGGCAGATGACCAATAACAATCTGCTGCTGGGGCGACTGGCCGAGGCGGATACCAAACCGCAGCTGGAAATATATGCCGATGACGTCAAATGTAGCCACGGTGCCACGGTGGGGCGCATTGATGATGAACAGCTCTTTTATCTGCGTTCGCGCGGGATAAGCGATCGCGACGCGCGCAAAATTATTATCTACGCCTTTGCCGCCGAGTTGACGGAAGCCATCGCCAACGATGCGCTAAAACAGCAAGTCCTGACGCGAATCGGTCAGCGCTTGCCAGGGGGATCGCAATGACATTTTCCGTACAACAGGTGCGCGCCGACTTCCCGGTGTTAAGCCGGGAAGTGAACGGTCAACCGCTGGCGTATCTCGACTCCGCCGCCAGCGCGCAAAAACCGGAGCAGGTGATCCGCGCAGAGGCGGAGTTCTATCGTCACGGCTACGCGGCGGTGCATCGCGGCATTCATACGCTGAGCGCTGAAGCGACGCAGCGGATGGAAGAGGTGCGCCAGAAAGCGGCTAACTTCCTTAACGCGCGTTCCGCTGAAGAGCTGGTTTTCGTGCGCGGTACTACCGAAGGGATAAACCTGGTAGCCAACAGTTGGGGCAGTGACAATGTGCGTGCAGGCGACAACATTGTGATTACCGCGATGGAGCACCACGCCAATATCGTACCGTGGCAAATGCTTTGCGCCCGTACAGGTGCGGAACTGCGCGTGATCCCACTCAATGTCGATGGCACATTGCAAATGGATGTTGCGCCGACGCTGTTTGATGAGCGTACCCGGCTGCTGGCAGTGACCCAGGTGTCGAACGTGCTCGGAACAGAAAACCCGGTGGCGGCGCTTATCGCGCTGGCGCATCAATATGGCGCGAAAGCACTGATCGATGGCGCGCAGGCGGTGATGCATCACCCGGTCGATGTGCAGGCGCTGGACTGCGATTTTTACGCCTTTTCGGGCCACAAACTCTACGGGCCGACGGGGATCGGCGTGCTGTATGTGAAAGAAGAGATACTGCAGGCGATGCCGCCATGGGAAGGGGGCGGCTCGATGATTGCGACCGTCAGCCTGACGGAAGGCACGACCTGGGCGAAAGCCCCCTGGCGCTTCGAAGCGGGCACGCCGAATACGGGCGGCATAATTGGGCTTGGCGCGGCGTTCGATTACCTCAATGCGCTGGGCCTTGAAGCGGTTGGCGAGTATGAACAAACGCTGATGCATTACGCCCTGGCCGCGCTGGCAGACGTGCCCGATCTCCATCTTTATGGCCCGGCGGACAGACTGGGCGTCATCGCCTTTAACCTCGGCACACACCACGCCTATGACGTCGGCAGTTTCCTGGATAACTACGGGATTGCCGTGCGAACCGGGCATCATTGTGCGATGCCGCTGATGGCGTTTTATCAGGTGCCGGCAATGTGCCGGGCATCGCTGGCGATGTATAACACCTTTGAAGAGGTCGACCGCCTGGTGACGGGGCTGCGACGCATTCATCACTTATTGGGATAACAGGGAGGAACGATGGCTGCTTTACCGGATAAAGAGAAGCTGCTGCGTAATTTTGGCCGGTGCGCAAACTGGGAGGAGAAGTATCTCTACATTATCGAGCTGGGTCAGCGTCTCGCGCCGTTAAGCCCTGAGGCGCATAACCCGGAAAACAGTATTCAGGGCTGCCAGAGTCAGGTGTGGATTGTTGTTTCTCGCAATGCTGAGGGCATGGTCGAGTTACAGGGTGATAGCGATGCGGCCATCGTGAAGGGATTGATTGCCGTGGTGTTTATTCTCTACGACCAAATGACGCCGGACGATATTATCGCCTTCGACGTTCGCCCGTGGTTCAGCCAGATGGCGCTGACCCAACACCTCACGCCCTCGCGCTCGCAGGGGCTGGAAGCCATGATTCGCGCGATTCGCGCGCAAGTCGCTAACTTCAGCTAATATAATATAGACAGCTTTCATACAGTTACGCGAGGCAGGAACCGCCTCGCTGGCCGTTCTGCTTTCTGGCGGTTTGTCAGTGAATGTGAATAAGGAATCCCATATGAAGCGCGCGTCTCTTATAACTCTTAGCATCTTAGCGGCTCTTAGCGCTGTACATAGCGCCTGGGCTGTTGATTATCCGCTGCCTCCGGCCAACAGTCGTCTGATTGGTCAGAACCAAACCTACACGGTTCAGGAGAGCGATCGTAACTTACAGGCCATTGCGCGACGTTTCGATACGGCGGCGATGCTGCTTATTGAAGCCAATAACACCATGGCGCCAGTACCGAGACCGGGCACGGTCGTGACCATCCCATCGCAGATGCTGCTGCCGGATGCCCCGCGTGAAGGCATCATCGTCAATCTGGCCGAGCTGCGGCTTTACTACTTCCCACCGGGAGAAAATCAGGTACAGGTTTATCCGATTGGTATCGGCTTGCAGGGGCTCGAAACGCCGGAGATGACGACCCGCGTCGGGCAGAAGATCCCTAACCCAACCTGGACGCCTCCGGCAGGCATTCGCGCACGTTCTGCGGCGAAGGGGATTCATCTGCCTGCCGTGGTTCCCGCCGGGCCGAATAACCCGCTGGGGCGCTATGCGCTGCGTCTTGCATATGGCAACGGTGAATACCTGATTCATGGCACCAGCGCGCCGGACAGCGTCGGGCTGCGTGTGAGTTCGGGCTGTATTCGCATGAACGCGCCGGATATTAAAGCGTTGTTCAGCCAGGTTCGTAGCGGCACGCCGGTGCGAGTTATCAACGATCCGGTAAAATATTCGGTTGAGCCGAATGGCATGCGTTACGTTGAAGTGCATCGTCCGCTGTCGCAGAACCCGGAACAGGATACGCAGAATCTGAGCTTCACGCTCTCGTCTGACTTCACGCAGTTTGCACAACATGCTGATGTGCGCGAGGAGCAGCTTCAGAAGGCGTTGACGCGTCGGGCGGGGTATCCGGTCGCTGTGAGCGGAGAAAGTGGCGCAGCGCGTGCTACAGCGCCGTCATTATCGATGCAGAGTGGTCAGCGTGGTGATGCGGTGTCGGAAGGCGAGGTTTCAGGGACGGTAACGCAATAGCGATTGTTAAATCACAGGCAAAAAAAATGGCGCACAATGTGCGCCATTTTATTACCAGAACTCTTACTTACGGTAAGAGTGAGCCTGGTTGTCCAGACGCTGGTTAGCGCGAGCTGCGTCATCTTTAGCAGCCTGAACGTCGGAACGGATTGCGTTCACGTCGTTGCTCAGCTGGTCAACTTTAGCGTTCAGAGTCTGAACGTCAGAAGACAGCTGATCGATTTTAGCATTGCTGGAGCAACCTGCCAGCAGAGTAGAACCCAGGATTACCGCGCCCAGTACCAGTTTAGTACGATTCATTATAAATACCCTCTAGATTGAGTTAATCTCCATGTAGCGTTACAAGTATTACACAAACTTTTTTATCTTGAGAATATTTTTTTATCCGAAAACCCTTATTTTTGATCGTTCGCTCAAAGAAGCATCGACTTTCGCTCTGACGAAAGAAAAACTCTATGAAAACAGGGGAGTTCCATCGGATTCGTCTTAGATAATTTTAGTTTAAATAGTAAAATCCGATTTGCTTTTTTATTGAGCATGGTGATTAGACGTAATAAAAAAAGCGCCCCGAAGGGCGCTTTTTATTCGCATCTGAAATAGATCTGTAAATTATTACAGTACGTGTACGGATGCAGTATTGGTGGTTCCGCTTGGTACCAGTGCGCCAGAAACCATCACGACAACGTCGCCTTTCTGCGCCAGACCGCTTTCCAGAGCGACTTCTTTACCCAGACGATAGAAATCATCAGTAGAGGTGATTTCTTTCACCAGCTGCGGCACAACGCCTTTGCTCAGCACCAGCTGACGCGCGGTGGTTTCGTTGGTGGTCAGCGCCAGGATGGTGGCATCCGGGAAGTATTTACGCACTGCGCGAGCAGATTTACCGCCCTGGGTCGCAACGACGATCAGCGGCGCGTCCAGTTTCTCAGCAGTTTCTACCGCGCCACGGCAAACGGCTTCAGTGATGCGCAGTTTACGGCTGTCGTTGTTGAACTCCAGACGGCTGGTCATCACGCGGTCAGTACGTTCGCAGATGGTCGCCATGATGGTCACAGCTTCCAGCGGGTATTTACCTTTAGCGGATTCGCCAGACAGCATAACGGCATCGGTGCCGTCCAGGATGGCGTTGGCAACGTCACCAGCTTCTGCGCGGGTAGGGCGCGGGTTTTTGATCATGGAATCGAGCATCTGGGTCGCAGTGATAACGACTTTACGTGCACGGATACATTTTTCGATGATCATTTTCTGCGCGAAGATAACTTCTTCAACCGGGATTTCAACGCCCATGTCGCCACGCGCAACCATGATGCCGTCGGATGCTTCGAGGATTTCGTCGAAGTTGTTCAGGCCTTCCTGGTTTTCGATTTTGGAGATGATCTGGATCTTCTCGCCGCCGTGTGCTTTCAGGTGCTCACGGATTTCAATCACGTCAGAACGTTTACGGATGAAGGACGCCGCAACAAAGTCAACGCCTTGTTCGCAACCAAAGATCAGATCCTGTTTGTCTTTTTCAGCCAGTGCAGGCAGCGCGATGGAAACGCCCGGCAGGTTAACGCCTTTGTTTTCGCCCAGGTCGCCGTTGTTCAGCACTTTACAGATAACTTTGTTACCTTCGATAGCGGTAACTTCCATGCCGATCAGACCATCGTCAACCAGAACGGTGTTGCCAACGGACAGGTCGGTGGTGAAACCTTCATAGGTTACAGCAACGATTTCGTTGTTACCGACAACAGATTTGTCAGTGGTGAAGGTGAAGGTCTGGCCTGCTTTCAGGGAGACGTCGTTGCCGCCTTCCAGTTTGATGGTACGGATTTCCGGACCTTTGGTATCCAGCAGGATAGCGGCTTTCTGGCCGGTTTTCTTCATCACGTTGCGCAGGTTCTGGATGCGCTGACCGTGTTCAGCATAGTCACCGTGGGAGAAGTTCAGACGCATAACGTTCATGCCCGCATCGAGCATTTTGCCTAACATCTCTTCGGATTCGGTTTTCGGACCGATGGTGCAAACAATTTTGGTCTTTTTCATGACAGTCTTAGTCTTTAAGTTGAGTAAGTTGAGAAGGATATGGGAATCTCGCTCCATAAGCGCACAGCCACGGAGTCAAACCTGTGTTACGAAACTTGCGACGCCACGCCATCATAAGGATAGGTGACATCAAAAAAGCGTGCAGAGGAAAGTGTGCTAGTGGTTCAGCAAACTGAAGGGTACGATAATTATGTTGGTTATTAATACAGTTCAATGAGCTGAAACCATTCAAGAAAGAATCGGCGCGTATTATACGGTGTAACATCACAAAAAGAAAATAAAAACAGCGTTTCAAAATTCGAAAGATTAACATTAACAAAATAAAAACCTTTCCAGTAAGGTATTATAACAACGTGGTAAGGTTTATTGATGAATTCCTCACCGCAAAAGGCGGTTTTACGGCAGAAAGAGGCGTAGATTCATCAATTTGATTTATATTAAATTTGAATCAATAATATTTTGATTATTAATGGAAAACAGGGAGCGCGCGCAATGGGAAATCTGAGTAAAGACGAGGTTCTGTACCAGGAGATGTGTCGAGTGGTCGGTAAAGTTGTGCTCGAAATGCGCGATTTGGGCCAGGAACCGAAACATATCGTGATTGCGGGCGTAGTGCGTACGGCGCTGGCCAACAGCAAAATTCAGCGTTCAGAACTGACGCGTGAAGCCATGGAAAAAGTGATCAAAGCGCTGGCAGGGCAGTAACCCCGCCGGGCCATGTTTTCAGGCAATCACAAAACGCAGTACCGCCTTAACGGCAATATCGCTATGGTGCGCAATTAGCGCTTCATCATCAATTTCAGGCAACGGGCCATCCAGATACAGGCTATTAAAACTGTAAAAGTTGGAGACCTGATAAAAGCTGAAGCTGCTGATGAGGCGGTGCACATCGCGCGCTTCCACGCCGGGCTGAAAAATCGTCTGCTGCTGACCGCGCTGAAGAATATTCTCCAGCAGCGAAAGCGCGCTCTTATTCACCCGCTTAAAGTCATCGGACGATAATAGCCATTTCCCGCGCTGCATATTCTCCATACAGATAATCCGCATGTAATCGGCGTGTGTGGCGTGATAGCGCACACTCCATTTCACCAGCTGCACCAGCGCCTCGACCGGCGGCACATTTTCGAGCCCCAGCTGCTGTTCCGTTTCGCGTATACGCGCATAAACGTGCTGCAACACAGCCTGATAAAGCTGCTCCTTCGTTTTGAAGTAGTACACCACCATACGCTTGGTGGTTTGTGCTTCTCCGGCAATTTGTTCCATACGCGCCCCGGCGAGCCCATGCTCGGCGAAAACGGCGATCGCGGCGGTAAAAATCCTGTCTTTCAGAGACTGTGCTTCATCGTGAGCAACGGCGGACATAGCAACTCCTGTTTATTCTCAAGAACAAAAAATACACACAATGATCACAATTTAGCAACCGAATCTGGCGCAAATGAACCAAATGATTCATATTCGTTTCATCTCTTCATTCACACAGGGCGAAACCTATGCTGCGCTCCATTGCTACCGTTTCCATTTCCGGGACGCTGCCTGAAAAACTGAGCGCCATTGCGGCGGCGGGCTATCAGGGCGTTGAAATCTTTGAAAACGATCTTCTCTATTATACCGGTACGCCCGCCGATATCCGAATGCTCGCCGACGATCTGGGCTTAAAAATTACCTTATTCCAGCCATTTCGTGACTTCGAAGGTGCAAGTCGCGAACAGTTTGCCGCCAATCTGGCACGCGCGAAACGTAAATTCGCGCTGATGCATGAGCTGGGGTGCGACACAATGTTGCTGTGCAGCAACGTCTCGCCGAACTGCTCGGCGGATTTTGACCTGCAGGTTGCTGACCTGCGGGCGCTGGCGACGCTGGCGGAGCAGGAAAACATCCATATTGGCTACGAAGCGCTGGCATGGGGGACACACGTCAATCGCTGGTATCAGGCGTGGGAGCGCGTTAAAGCGGTCAATAGCCCGGCGATGGGAATTGTGCTGGACAGTTTTCACGTGCTGTCGCGTGGCGATAATCTCACGCGCCTGAATGAGGTACCGCTGGAGAAAATCACCTTCCTGCAACTGGCAGATGCACCGTTAATGAAGATGGATGTGCTGGAGTGGAGCCGCCATTTTCGCTGCTTCCCCGGTCAGGGCGAGCTGCCGCTGATTGAATTCGCAACCGAACTGACGCGCCGTGGTTATCGTGGCCCCTGGTCGCTGGAAATTTTTAACGACGGTTTTCGCGCCTCGCCCAACGGCGCGACGGCGAAAGATGGGTATCGCTCTCTGCAGTGGCTGGAGGAGCAAACCCGCATGGCGCTGGGTAAAAGCGATGCGGATCTGTTTGTCACCGAGCCGTTGCCACAATGGCTCGGTATGGAATTTATCGAGTTTACCGCCAGCGCCGCTGAGGCGAAAAAGCTGGGCGCGATGCTGGCGGGAATGGGCTTTCGCCAGACCGGGATGCACCGTTCTAAGCAGGTGGCGCTATGGAGCAATGGCGATGCGCGGGTCATCATCAACTATCAACCGCACAGCTGGGCGGATCACTTCTATCAACGTCACGGCGTCTCTCTTTGCGCGATGGCGTTGCGCGTCAGCGATAGCGCGGCGGTTATTACCCGGGCACGTGCCTACGGCTACGCCACCTGGCAAGGGGAAGTCGGCCCGAATGAAAGCACCATTCCGGCGGTGTGCGCGCCGGACGGAAGCCTTATCTATCTGGTTGATGAAAAGCAAAATATCTACACCCAGGACTTTACCCTAACGCCTGATGACAATCCTGATGGCTTTACGGGCATCGATCATCTGGCGCTGGGCATGGAAGCCGACAGTCGCGATAACTGGGTGATGTTCTTTCGATCGGTGTTTGGTTTTGAGCTTGAACACGAACAAACCATGCCCGACCCGTACGGGCTGGTGCGCAGCCTGGCGGTGCAAAGTCCGCAGGGCAACATTCGCTTCGCACTCAATATTTCGCAAAGCCGCGCCACGCAAATTGCACGCTCTGTTGCCTGTTATCAGGGCGCGGGCTTGCAGCACGCCGCTTTTTCCTGCCGCGATTTACCGGCAATGCCGCCATTCTCCCCGGCCATTTCGCTGCCTGTGCCCGCGAACTATTACGAGGATCTGGTGGCGCGTTTTGGTCAGCCGGAAGGGATGGCAACCCTGCAACAGCAGCAAATTCTTTATGACCGCGATGCGCAGGGCGGTGAGTTTTTCCATCGCTATAGCTGGCCGTTCAGTGAAGGGCGCTTCTTTTTCGAATTGACCGAAAGGCGAGGCGGTTACGCCCAGTACGGGGCCGTCAATGCCGCCGTACGCCTTTCGGCGATGCAGTACCGTCAGATGCTGTAACTGTACCATCCGGTTCACTCCGGGCGTAAGACCATAACAATAAACATTCATCTGCACTCTACAACGACAGGTAAGCCCTATGAACACATATAGCCATAATCGCGTGGCAACCGCTGAGGCGGTGGCGGCGGTTCCCCGCTCACGGCGGCGTATTGGTATTCTGACGCTGCTGGCCGCGGGTACCATGATCAACTATCTGGACAGAACGGTTTTAGGGATCGCTGCTCCACAACTGACACAAGAGCTGGGGATTGGCGCGGCAATGATGGGGATTGTTTTCTCTGCATTTGCCTGGACTTACGCGCTGGCGCAAATTCCCGGCGGGATGTTCCTGGACCGCTTTGGCAACAAAGTCACCTATTTCCTGGCGCTGAGTTTCTGGTCGCTGTTTACCTTGCTGCATGGTTTCGCGATGGGCCTGAAAACGCTGCTGCTGTGCCGTTTCGGCCTCGGGGTGAGTGAAGCGCCATGCTTCCCGGTCAACAGTCGGGTCGTCAGCGCCTGGTTCCCGCAGCAGGAGCGCGCGCGCGCCACGGCGGTGTATACGGTGGGGGAATACCTCGGGCTGGCCTGCTTCGCGCCATTACTGTTCTGGATAATGGATGGTTTTGGCTGGCGAACATTGTTTATTACCGTTGGCGTCTTTGGTCTGCTATTCGCGCTGGTGTGGTGGCGCTGTTATCGCGAACCGCACGAAGATAAACATCTTAGCGATCAGGAGCGAGACTACATCGCCGCAGGCGGCGGTATCACTACAGGAACGGAGAAAAAAACGCATTTTAGCTGGCCGCTGGTGCGCCAGTTGTTGAGCAAACGGCAAATTCTCGGGGCCAGTATCGGGCAATTTGCCGGTAACACGGTGCTGGTCTTCTTCCTGACCTGGTTCCCCACTTATCTGGCAACCGAGCGCCATATGCCATGGCTGAAAGTGGGCTTCTTCGCCATTCTGCCGTTCCTGGCGGCGGCGGGCGGCGTGATGTTCGGCGGCTGGGTATCGGACAAAATCCTCAAAGCCACGGGCAGCGCCAACCTTGGCCGCAAACTGCCGATCGTGGTGGGGCTGCTGATGGCAAGCTGCATCATCACCGCTAACTGGCTGGAGAGCGACACTGCGGTGATCCTGGTAATGTCCTTTGCGTTCTTTGGTCAGGGAATGGTCGGACTAGGCTGGACGCTTATCTCCGATATGGCGCCCAAAGGACTCGGCGGCCTCACCGGTGGGTTGTTTAACTTCTGCGCTAACCTCGCGGGCATTCTGACGCCGCTGGTCATTGGTTTTATCGTTGCTGCATTCGGCAACTTCTTCTACGCACTTATCTATATCGGCGGGGCCGCGCTGCTCGGCGTGGTGGCGTATCTCTTTATTCTTGGCGATGTAAAACGTATTGAACTGGATATTCCGCAGGGAGAAACAGATGCAAATTAGTGGTCACACGCGGTTAATTGCCCATCTGGGTTATCCGACGGAAGGCTTCAAAGCACCGATGATCTACAATCCGTGGTTTGCGGATCAGCAGGTGGACGCCAGAGTGGTGCCGGTGGGCGTCACGCCCGAGGATTACGCGGCTTTCGTCCCGACACTGTTCAAAATGACCAATATTGCCGGAGCGCTGGTCACCATGCCGCACAAAGTGGCGACCTGTGCGCTCATGGCGCGTCTGAGCCCGACAGCGGCCATTGCCGGCGCATGCAATGCCATTCGTCGCGAGGCGGATGGCTCGCTTACCGGCGAAATGTTCGATGGCGACGGTTTCGTGCGCGGTATTCAGCGCAAAGGCTTCCAGACAAGAGGTGCCCGCGCGCTGGTGGTGGGTAGCGGCGGCGTGGGCTCGGCGATTGCCGCCTCTTTAGCGGCGGCAGGCGTTGCGGCGCTAACGCTGTATGACAACCGTCCGGAAATGGCAGCGGCGCTTGCCACGCGTTTACAGGCGCACTATCCGCGACTGAAAATCACTCTGATGGCGAACGATCCTTCCGGGCATCAGCTGGTGGTGAATGCAACGCCTTTGGGGATGAACCTGGATGATCCGTTGCCGCTGCCTGCTGAATTGCTCACGCCAGAGATGTTCGTCGGTGAAGTGGTCATGAAGCAGGCCGTCACACCGCTGCTGGCGATAGCGAAAGCGCGCGGGTGCGCGACTCAGCAGGGCACGGACATGCTGTTTGAGATGATTCCCGCGTATCTCGATTTCTTCCATCTGCCGGTGGCAACGCCGGAGCAGCTACGTGCGCTGGCTCAAATCGAATCATGATGCTTGTGCCTGATGGCGCTACGCTTATCAGGCCTACGGGATCACCTTGTAGGCCGGGCAAGCGCAGCGCCCCCGGCATTTTTACGGGCTGCACATTGCGCATAATCCCGCTAAAATATCCGTTTTGCCGCTGGATATTGCTATGCCATCTCCCTTAACACTTTTCGCCGCAGGCAGCCTGCGGCGCGCATTTATTCCCCTGATTGAACGCTTTACGGCGCAAACCGCCATCCCGGTGAACCTGAATTTTGGCCCGGCCGGGCTGCTGCGTGAGCGTATCGAAGCGGGTGAGGCGTGCGATGTGTTTGCTTCGGCTAACGCGCAGCATCCACAAACGCTGATTGCGCAGGGACTGGCGCGGGAAAGCCAGATTTTTGCCCGCAACACCTTAATTCTGACCGCGCATCGCCATCTCAGGGGCGACGCATTAACACTTCTGCGCAACCCCGATTTACGTCTGGCAACCTCCACGCCAGGCTGTGACCCTTCCGGTGATTACACCTGGCAGCTGTTTGATAATCTAAACAGCCTTGAGCCCGGCCTCGGTGAGCAACTGAAATCCCGTGCTATGCAGCTGGTAGGTGGGCGCGACTCGTTCTGCATTCCGTCAGGGGAGATCGCCAGTAAATGGTTACTGCAACAGGATCTGACCGATCTGTTTATCGGCTATGCGCACTATGCCGCCGCGTTAACACACGACGACGCTCTGCGCGTGGTTGAGCTTCCCCAGGCGCAGAATATTCGCTGTGATTACCATGTCGCACGGCTGGCTGAACGTGAAAATGCGCAGACGCTGTATGCCTTCATCCTTGCGGACGTTGGGCAACGTTACCTGCGCGAAGCGGGATTTTTAGAGGTGAATTGAAAACAGCGGCGCCAGCACCGGACATGCGTAATCAGTAAGCTGAATTTTACGTACCGGCAGGCCATACGCGCGTTGCAGGTTTGCTTCCTGAACGACATCCGATGTCGCGCCTGCCAGCCACTCTCCGTTGGGCAACAGCAGCAACGTGTGGCTGGCTATTTGCAACGCATGAGTGGGATCGTGCGTGGTGAACACCACCGTGCGTGACTGACCGTGTGCAAGGTTACTAATCAGCTGCAACACGGTTTGCTGATTAGCGAGATCCAGCGCCGAGCAGGGCTCATCGAGCAAAATATTCTGACTGGCGCTGACCAGCGCGCGGGCAATCATCACCAGCTGCTGCTGGCCGCCGGAAAGGGCGTGGAACAGCGTATCGGCCAGATGCACAATATTAAGCTGCGCCAGCGCCTGCATCACCTGCTGCTCATCCTCCTGCTTAGGTTGCGCAAACAGGGCGATGTGCCGCGCCCGACCCATCAGCACCACATCGCGCACCCGCCAGGCAAACGCCGGACGAAAAGATTGCGGCACAATCCCCGCGCCGCCGCGCACGTGCACGCTGCCAGAGATTGCCCGCAGCACGCCGGTCACCGTATCGAGCAACGTGCTCTTCCCGCGTCCATTCGCCCCTAATACCGCCCAGATTTCACCGGGCCGGCAATCGAGTGTCATCGGGGAAAACAACGGCTGCTGATGACCATATACCAATGCATTCAGAGAAAGTGACGCGGTCATGAGCGGGCTCCTCGGCGCGTGTTGCGCACCAGTAACAGGGTAAACAGCGGCGCACCAATCAATGCGGTCAGAATGCCGATAGGGATCTCCGCCGCCGTCAGCGTACGCGCGACATCATCCACCACAATCATAAAACTGGCGCCCAGCCAGAACGCGGTTGGCAGCAGGCGACGGTGATCCGCACCCGCCAGCAAACGGGCCAGATGGGGAATCACCAATCCCACCCACGCAATACTGCCGCTTACCGCTACCTGTGCGGCAACCAGTAACGCGCAGCACACCAGCACGCCGCGACGCAGCGGTGTGACGTTAACCCCCAACGCGCGCGCATCTTTATCGTCGAGTGACAGTAAATTAATGCGCCAGCGCAGTTTAAACAGAACCGCGGCGGCCAGGGCGACCGGAAGCGCGAGCATCAGCGTTTTGTGCCAGTTTGCCGTCGCAAAGCTGCCGAGCAGCCAGAACACGATGTTGGGCAGCGTCTCTTCCGTATCGGCGAGATACTGCATCAGGCTTACCAGTGCGGCAAAGAAACCGCTGAGGATGATCCCGGCGAGGATCAAAATTAGCGTGCTTTCTCGCCCCTGTAGCGCAGCAATGAGATAGACAAGACACAGTGCCAGCAGGCCAAAGAAGAACGTGGAACCCATCATCAGCGGGGCGCTGAATCCCAACAAAATCGCCAGCGTACCGCCGAACGCTGACCCGGAAGTGACGCCGATAATATGTGGATCGACCAGTGGGTTCTGGAACACGCCCTGGAGCGTGGCGCCGCACAATCCCAGCGCGCCGCCCGCCAGCAGCGCCATCAACACGCGCGGCAAACGCACGGACCAGACTATCTGCTGCGCGATATCCGCAGGTGCAGTGGGATGAAACAGCTGCCAGAGCACATCGCGCAGAGGCAGAGGATACTGACCAAAGCAAAGGGACACCACGGCAAGAAAAAGGGTGAGCAGCATCAACCCACCCTGAAGCGCCAGCGGTTGACTACGGTTGAGCATGCGGCTGCCAGTCAGTGCGGTAGAAGCGTTGGTAATAATCCTGGGCCTGAGCATCAACATCGACGTTTTTGTAGCGCTCTGGATAGAGTTTTTTCGCCATCCACAATTCGCCAATCGCCAGCGCTTCCGGCATCGGGTAGCCCCAGGCTTTGGCGTATTCCGGCATCAGCCAGACGCGATGATTTTTCACGGCATCAATGGCCTGCCATTGTGGGTCAGTGGTGATTTCTTTGACCACTTCCGGGTAGCGGTCCTGCACGAAAATGACCTGCGGGTTCCATTGCAATACCTGCTCAAGCGACACCTGACGTGCGCCTTTCACTGTCGCCGCGGCGACGTTCATCGCGCCCGCGTGCTGCATCATCAGCCCGGTATACTTTCCGGAGCCATAGGTATTGAGATCCGGGTTCGCCATGTAGACGCGGACTTTTTTGTCTTCGGGAATATCCGCGACCGGCGCATTGAATTTCTGGCGCGCGCTAAAGGTGTAGCGGATCAGTTCGTCTGCTTGTTTCTCGCGATTCACCACCTCGCCAATCAGGCGAATACCCTGTTTCAGCCCTTCGTCATAGGCGTGTTCTTCATCCGCCATCGTCGGGTTCATTTTGTTTTTTTCACCGGCGGCATCTTCACGCAGCGAAATCGCGACAACCGGGATGCCCGCGTTTTGAATCTGCTGGATCATTGCCGCAGGCGCATAGTTGGCGACGAATACTACCTGCGGGCGCAGCGCCAGCAGGCTTTCGATATTCACCTGCGTCAGGTCGCCGGGCATGGGCAGAGAGGAGAGTGTCGGCATAAAGCGTGCGAAATCGGGGCCCAGCTGTTTTTTCCAGCTGCTGAGTACGCCAACCACGTCTTTACCGGCATCTAACTGCACCAGCAGATTAAGCGTTTGGTGTTGCAGAACCACCACCCGGTTAACGGTATCGGGCAGGGTGACCTGACGGCCAAGCTGGTCGGTGAGTGTGCGTTCCGCCTCGGCGGGTGAAACAACGGCAAACGTGGCGCAGAGCAGCGCGATGCCGGGGAGCAGACGTTTTACATTCAACATGAAGTGGCTCTGAGAGAAGGGAAATTTCGATGTGTATTTGAATATATAACGATGGGGATTGCAAATGGTTGTGGGGGAGATACCTATTAATTTCTGGGGTATGGTGCGCGATGGGGCCCTCACCCCGGCCCTCTCCCGCAGGGAGAGGGAGAAAACCGCACTCGCTTAAACTTTGGCACGATCGGTTCCCTCTCCCTGCGGGAGAGGGTTAGGGTGAGGGATGCTCGTAGATAATCTCCTGCTCTTCCATGCGCTCCTCAATCTGTTTCGCTACCCGCTGTAGCGCACTCAAATGCTTCGCCGCCGCCTGTTCAATGGTCATCGCTTTGGCGATATACACCAGGTTCAGACAGCCCATTACCCGGCCCTGGCTGCGCACCGGCACGGCGATGGAGGCGATTTTTTCCTCTTGCTGCCAGCCGCCAAAGTTTTCGCCATAACCATTATGGCGTGTGCGTTCCAGAATAGATGCCAGCTTCTCGGGTTCGCGCGCCAGCTGGTATTCCGCTTCCGGACGGCCAGCCAGCATGTCGATAATCGGCTGGCGGTCGTGCTCGGCGGAAAACGCCAGCCAGGTAATACCCGACGCGGTCAGCAGCAGCGGCAGGCGGCGGCCAACCATGGCCCGGTGAAAAGAGAGACGGCTAAAACGGTGCGTAGTTTCGCGCACCACCATGGCGTCAACGTCGAGCGTGGTTAAATCGGTTGGCCAAATGACCTCGCGCAATAATTCGCCAAGTAATGGCGTTGCAAGTGCAGAAATCCAATGTTCGTCACGAAATCCTTCACTCAGCTGACGAACTTTCATCGTCAAACGGAAGCTGTCATCGGACAAACTGCGGCGAACGTAGCCTTCATCCTGAAGCGTTTCCAGCAGCCGCCGAACGGTGGTGCGATGCAGGCCGCTAAACTCAGCCAGCGTCGCGGTTGATGCGCCCCCATCGAATTTATTTAACAAATTTAATAACAATAACCCTCGGGTTAATCCGCGTACTGTTTTGTATTCCGTCGTCTCGTTGTTCTTCATATTTCCTGACAATTCTAGAGTCAAAACAACCGTGTGCACTAAGTGCACCTCTGAGCCTGTTTTGATTGTAGCCTAAATTACCGGACATATACTGAGCGCATTATAAAAAAATGTTCACATCAAATTAACAAATGACGGCACGGGCGTATCCGTACCGGTTATTTGGTCCGAGAAGTGAGGTAATGACATGACAACGATAAATCCCGATATCCAGCCTGCCGTTCAGCAGTCCGCTCAGGTCGCCATTGTCGGCGCGGGCCCGGTGGGCCTGATGATGGCGAACTACCTTGGGCAGATGGGCGTCGAGGTACTGGTGGTTGAGAAGCTCGACAAACTGATCGACTACCCGCGCGCCATCGGTATTGACGATGAAGCGCTGCGCGCCATGCAATCGGTCGGCCTGGTGGAGAACGTATTGCCACATACCACGCCGTGGCATGCGATGCGTTTCCTGACTCCGAAGGGTCGCTGCTTTGCTGATATTCAGCCGATGACCGACGAGTTTGGCTGGTCGCGGCGAAACGCCTTTATTCAGCCGCAGGTCGATGCGGTGATGTATGAAGGGCTGTCGCGTTTCCCGAACGTGCGGGTGCTTTTCTCGCGTGAGCTGGAAGCGTTTAGTCAGAATGGTGACAGTGTCACAATTAATCTGCAAGGCCCGGAAGGCCAGCGCGAAACGGTGAAAGCCGACTGGCTGGTCGCCTGCGATGGCGGGGCGAGCGTGGTGCGCCGTACGCTCAATGTGCCGTTTGAAGGCAAAACCGCGCCGAATAAATGGATTGTGATTGATATCGCCAACGACCCTTTATCGACTCCGCACATTTACCTGTGCTGCGACCCGGTGCGCCCTTATGTCTCTGCCGCGCTGCCGCATGGCGTGCGCCGTTTCGAGTTTATGGTGATGCCGGGCGAAACCGAAGAACAACTGAGTGAACCGCACAACATGCGTCAGTTGCTGAGCAAAGTGCTGCCGAATCCCGATCACGTCGAACTGATTCGCCAGCGTGTGTATACCCACAACGCGCGCATTGCTGAACGTTTCCGCGTTGATCGCGTACTGCTGGCGGGCGACGCCGCGCACATCATGCCAGTCTGGCAGGGTCAGGGTTACAACAGCGGGATGCGCGACGCCTTCAACCTCGCCTGGAAACTGGCGCTGGTGGTGAACGGTAAAGCGGGCGAACGTCTGCTCGACACCTACCAGCAGGAGCGTCGCGACCACGCGAAAGCGATGATTGATTTATCCGTCACCGCCGGAAACGTCCTTGCCCCGGCAAAACGCTGGCACGGCAACGTGCGTGATGGCATCTCCTGGTTGCTGAATTACATTCCGCCGGTGAAACGTTATTTCCTCGAAATGCGCTTTAAACCGATGCCGCAGTATCGCGAAGGGGCGCTGGTGATGGACGCCAGCGTCAAAAACACCCCGGTCGGCAAGATGTTCATTCAGCCAAAAGTGACCCGCGAGAGCGGTGAGGTGACGCTGCTGGATGATGTGATAGGCGCGAATTTCGCCATTATCGGCTGGGGCTGTAACCCGCTGTGGGGCATGAGCGAGCAGCAAATTGCCCGCTGGCGCGCGCTGGGAACGCAATTCATTCAGGTCGTGCCAGACGTACAGATTCATACCCCGCAGGATAACGTCGAGGGCGTGATCCGCCTGGGCGATACGCAAAACCGGCTGAAAACCTGGTTCGCCGCGCAGGACGCGTCGCTGGCGGTTATTCGCCCGGACCGCTTCGTCGCCGCGCTGGCAATCCCGCAAACGCTGGGTAACCAACTTAATCAGCTTGCCAGCGTCATGGCGTTGCAAGCCGTTTCATCCTCCGCTCCTGTTGAAAAGGTGGCCTGATATGAACGCATATCTGCATTGTCTCTCCCACACGCCGCTGGTCGGCTATGTCGACCCGGCACAGCCGGTGCTGGATGAAGTCGATGGCGTGATTGCCGCCGCGCGCGAACGCATTGCTGCTTTTGACCCGGAACTGGTGGTGCTGTTTGCCCCCGATCACTACAACGGTTTCTTCTACGACGTGATGCCGCCTTTCTGCCTGGGCGTTGGCGCGACGGCGATTGGCGACTTTTCCAGCGCGGCGGGTGAACTGCCGGTGCCGACGGATATCGCGGAAGCGTGTGCGCACTACAGCATGAAAAACGGTATCGACCTGGCGGTGTCCTACTGCATGCAGGTGGACCACGGTTTTGCCCAGCCGCTGGAGTTTCTGTTAGGCGGTCTGGATTCTCGCCCGGTGCTGCCGATCTTCATTAACGGTGTCGCCACGCCGCTGCCGGGTTTCCAGCGTACCCGCATGATGGGTGAAGTGATTGGCCGTTTCCTTACCACCCTCAACAAGCGCGTGCTGATTCTGGGTTCTGGCGGGTTATCGCATCAGCCTCCGGTGCCGGAGCTGGCGAAGGTAGACGCCCACATGCGCGACCGCCTGCTGGGCAGCGGGAAGCATCTGCCGCCGGATGAGCGCGAGCTGCGTCAGCGCCGCGTTATCGAAGCCGCCGAGAAGTTTATTGAAGATCAGAAAAGCCTGCATCCGCTTAACCCGGTCTGGGATAACCAGTTTATGACGCTGCTTGAACAGAAACGTTTGGGCGAACTGGATGCTGTCAGTAATGAAGAGCTTTCGGCCATTGCCGGGAAATCTACTCACGAAATTAAGACCTGGGTTGCCGCGTTCGCCGCGCTGTCAGCCTTTGGCGACTATCGCACCGAGGGGCGTTACTACCGCCCAATCCCTGAATGGATTGCCGGTTTCGGTTCCCTTAGCGCCCGTTCACAGAATTAAAGCAGGAGAAAAACAATGACCTATCAACCGCAAACTGAAGCCGCAACCAGCCGTTTCCTGAATGTCGAAGAGGGCGGCCAGACGCTGCGCATCCATTTTAACGATTGTGGGCAGGGCGATGAAACCGTCGTCATGCTGCACGGTTCTGGCCCCGGCGCAACCGGCTGGGCCAACTTTAGCCGTAACATTGACCCGCTGGTGGAAGCCGGTTACCGCGTTATCCTGCTCGACTGCCCTGGTTGGGGGAAAAGCGACACCATTATTAACAGTGGTTCCCGCTCTGACCTGAACGCTCGCATTCTGAAAAGCGTGGTGGATCAGCTGGATATCCAGAAGGTGCATCTGCTGGGTAACTCCATGGGCGGGCACAGTGCGGTGGCGTTTACCCTGACCTGGCCGGAACGCGTAGGCAAACTGGTACTGATGGGCGGCGGGACGGGCGGAATGAGCCTGTTCACCCCGATGCCGACGGAAGGCATCAAGCTGCTAAACGGCCTCTATCGCGAACCGAATATCGACAACCTGAAGAAGATGATGAACATCTTCGTCTATGACCCAAGCGATCTGACCGAAGCGTTGTTTGAAGCGCGTCTCAACAATATGCTGGCGCGTCGCGATCACCTGGAAAACTTCATTAAGAGTCTGGAAGCCAACCCGAAACAGTTCCCGGACTTTAGCCCGCGTCTGGCTGAAATCAAAGCCCCAACGCTGATTGTCTGGGGCCGCAACGACCGCTTCGTCCCAATGGATGCGGGCCTGCGTCTGCTTTCCGGTATCAATGGTTCTGAGCTGCATATCTACCGCGACTGCGGTCACTGGGCCCAGTGGGAACATGCCGAATCTTTCAACCAGCTGGTGCTGGATTACCTCAAACGCGCATAAGGAGCCGTCATGACCACGTCGTCACTTGAACAACTGGCCGCCGCCCTGCGCGAGGCCGAACAAACCGGACAGGCGATTGCGCCGCTGCGCGACATTATCGGTCTTGATAATGCCGAAGCCGCCTATGCCATCCAGGCTCTCAATGTGGAAAACGCGGTGGCGAAAGGCCGTCGCGTAGTCGGGCGCAAAATTGGCCTGACCCATCCGAAAGTGCAGCAACAGTTAGGCGTTGACCAGCCGGATTTCGGCACGTTGTTCGCCGATATGTGTTACGGCGACAACGACACGATTCCTTTTGAACGTGTGATGCAACCGAAAATTGAAGCAGAAATTGCACTGGTGCTGAATCGCGATTTGCCAAACGTTGATACCACTTTTGATGAGCTATACGGCGCTATTGAATGGGTGTTGCCTGCGCTGGAAGTGGTGGGCAGCCGCGTGCGCGACTGGTCGATTAAGTTTGTCGATACGGTAGCGGATAACGCCTCCTGCGGGGTGTACGTCATCGGTAGTCCGGCGATGCGCCCGGCAGGGTTAGACCTGAAAAACTGCACCATGCGTATGACGCGTAATAACGAACAGGTGTCCAGCGGGCGCGGCAGCGAATGTCTGGGGCATCCGCTTAACGCCGCCGTCTGGCTGGCGCGCAAGATGGCGAGCCTTGGCGAACCGCTGCGCGCGGGCGACATCGTACTGACCGGCGCGCTGGGCCCGATGGTCGCCATCAATCCAGGCGATCGTTTTGAGGCGCTTATTGAAGGTATTGGTTCTGTGGCAGCCACGTTCTCTGCCGCACAAGAAGGAAGTCAGTCATGAGTAAGATAAAAGTCGCCATCATCGGTTCAGGTAATATCGGCACCGATCTGATGATCAAAATTCTGCGCAACGGCAAGCACCTTGAGATGGCGGTGATGGTCGGCATCGACCCGGAATCCGACGGGCTGGCGCGCGCGCGTCGCATGGGCGTCGCGACCACCCATGAAGGCGTCAATGGCCTGATGGCGATGCCGGAATTCGCCGATATTGATATCGTCTTTGACGCTACCAGCGCCGGGGCACATGTAAAAAACGACGCCGCGCTGCGGGCGAAGAAACCCAATATTCGCCTGATTGACCTGACGCCTGCGGCAATTGGCCCGTACTGCGTGCCGGTGGTGAACCTTGATAAAAACCTCAGCCAGGGCAACGTCAACATGGTGACGTGCGGTGGACAGGCGACCATTCCTATGGTAGCGGCAGTTTCCCGCGTGGCGAAGGTCCATTACGCGGAAATTATCGCCTCGATTTCCAGTAAATCCGCCGGGCCGGGCACACGCGCCAATATCGACGAATTTACCGAAACCACCTCGCAGGCCATTGAAGTGGTGGGCGGTGCGGCGAAAGGCAAAGCCATTATTATTCTTAACCCGGCAGAGCCGCCGGTGATGATGCGTGACACGGTGTATGTGCTGAGTGAGGACGCCTCGCAAATCGAAATTGAAGCGTCGATTGAGGAGATGGCCGCCGCCGTACAGGCGTATGTGCCGGGTTACCGCCTGAAGCAAAAAGTGCAGTTTGAAATTATTCCGCAGGATAAACCGGTGACCATTCCGGGTATCGGTCAGTTCTCCGGCCTGAAAACGGCGGTGTATCTGGAAGTCGAAGGCGCGGCGCACTATCTGCCAGCCTATGCCGGAAACCTCGATATCATGACCTCAGCGGCGATGTCGACGGCGGAAAAAATGGCGCAAACCATGGTGAAAGCAGCGGGAGAAGTCGCATGAACGGTAAAAAACTCTATATCTCCGACGTCACCCTGCGTGACGGCATGCACGCCATTCGCCACCAGTATTCATTAGACAATGTGCGCCAGATTGCCAAAGCGCTGGATGACGCGCGCGTGGATTCTATCGAAGTGGCGCACGGCGATGGTTTACAGGGTTCCAGCTTTAACTACGGTTTCGGCGCACACAGCGACATTGAGTGGATTGAAGCTGCTGCCGATGCGGTGAAGCACGCCAAAATCGCCACCCTGCTGATTCCTGGCATCGGCACGCTGCATGATCTGAAAGCCGCTTATCAGGCTGGCGCGCGCGTGGTGCGCGTGGCGACGCACTGCACCGAAGCGGATGTCTCCGCACAGCATATCGCGTTCGCGCGTGAGCTGGGCATGGACACCGTTGGCTTCCTGATGATGAGCCATATGACCACGCCGGAAAACCTGGCGAAACAGGCGAAGCTGATGGAAGGCTACGGTGCAACCTGCATCTATGTGGTTGATTCCGGCGGCGCGATGAACATGAACGATATTCGCGACCGTTTCCGCGCGCTGAAAGCGGTGCTCAAGCCAGAAACGCAAACCGGGATGCACGCACACCATAACCTGAGCCTTGGTGTGGCGAACTCGATCGTGGCGGTGGAAGAGGGCTGTGACCGCATTGACGCAAGCCTGGCGGGAATGGGCGCGGGGGCAGGAAATGCGCCGCTGGAAGTGTTTATTGCTGCGGCGGATAAGCTCGGTTGGGATCACGGCACGGATCTGTATGCGCTGATGGCGGCGGCAGACGATCTGGTGCGTCCGTTGCAGGATCGTCCGGTGCGCGTTGACCGTGAAACGCTGGCGCTCGGTTATGCCGGTGTGTACTCCAGCTTCCTGCGTCACAGTGAAGTGGCGGCGCAGCGCTACGGCCTGAGCGCGGTGGATATTCTGGTAGAACTGGGTAAACGCCGGATGGTTGGCGGCCAGGAAGACATGATCGTCGATGTGGCGCTCGACCTGAAAGCCAAAGCGTAAAACATAACAAGAAAGCTTCGCCCGCCCGGCATGATGCCCGGCGGGCGCGTTTGCAAGGAAAAAATGCGCGGCTGGCAACGTATCAGCCGCCTTTCACCTGTCACCCTCGCAAAGGTAACGCTATGTCGAACATCACCTCTACACCTGCATCGTCTCGCCTGATACTGACTATCGGGCTCTGTTTTTTGGTCGCCCTGATGGAAGGGCTTGATTTACAGGCGGCAGGCATTGCCGCCGTCGGTATCGCCCAGGCTTTTTCGCTCGATAAAATGCAGATGGGCTGGATTTTTAGCGCCGGAATTCTGGGCCTGCTGCCCGGCGCGCTGGTAGGTGGAATGCTGGCCGATCGCTATGGGCGTAAACGCATTCTGCTGGGATCGGTAGTGCTGTTTGGTCTCTTTTCCCTGGCCACCGCGCTGGCGTGGAGTTTTCCATCGCTGGTCTTTGCGCGTCTGATGACCGGCGTGGGGCTGGGTGCTGCGCTACCTAACCTGATTGCCCTGACCTCTGAAGCGGCAGGCCCGCGTTTTCGCGGCACGGCGGTGAGCCTGATGTACTGTGGCGTGCCGATTGGTGCGGCGCTGGCGGCGGCGCTGGGGTTCAGCGGCCTGGCGCAGGCGTGGCAAACCGTATTCTGGGTAGGCGGTGTGGTGCCGTTGCTGCTGGTGCCCTTGCTGATGCGCTGGTTGCCCGAATCGCAGGCGTTCACCCATCAACAGACGTCGTCGCCCGCGCCACTGCGCGCGTTACTCGCGCCGGGGACGGCTTCCTCCACGTTACTGCTGTGGCTCTGTTACTTCTTTACCCTGTTAGTGGTGTATATGCTGATTAACTGGCTGCCAATGCTGCTGGTCGATCAGGGCTTTAGTGGCTCACAGGCGGCGGGCGTGATGTTTGCTCTGCAAATCGGCGCAGCGGTGGGGACGCTTGTTCTCGGTGCGCTGATGGATAAACTGAGCCCAATGCGCATGTCGCTGCTGATTTACAGTGGCATGCTGGCCTCGCTGCTGGCGCTGGGCTCGGCGGAATCACTGAGCACGATGCTGCTTTCTGGCTTTGTCGCCGGGCTGTTTGCCACGGGCGGGCAGAGCGTACTGTATGCGCTGGCGCCGCTCTTTTATCGCACCGAAATCCGCGCCACCGGCGTCGGCACGGCGGTGGCGATAGGCCGCCTGGGCGCGATGAGCGGACCGCTGCTGGCCGGAAAAATGCTGGCGCTGGGTACCGGCACGGTGGGGGTGATGGCGGCCTCCGCGCCGGGGATCGTTTTAGCGGGTGTGGCGGTTTTCTGGTTAATGAATCGACAGAAGCAGGCATCCACCGCGATCGAAGCTTCTTAAGCGCAATTTTACCGGGCGGCGCAATGCTGCCCGGCCTATCAATTTCCCTCTGTTTTGACCCTCTTGCCGGGGTTTTTCCGAGTTAATACAATAAAAAACGTAATCAGGTTGAAAGACAACGAGTAAGTCGCTCATACTCTTACCCAGTCTCCCGTGCATCAGAAAAGCCTGAAGATCAATAACAGGAATTCGTACGGTCGCATAATTAAGGAATCCCTCATGGCAGAAGAAACTATTTTCAGCAAAATTATTCGTCGCGAAATCCCGTCGGATATCGTTTATCAGGATGAGCTGGTTACCGCGTTCCGCGATATCTCCCCACAGGCGCCGACTCACGTTCTGATCGTGCCTAACATCCTGATTGCCACCACCAATGACGTGGCGCCTGAGCACGAACAGGTGCTGGGCCGCATGGTGACCGTGGCAGCAAAAATTGCCCGCGACGAAGGCATTGCTGATGATGGCTATCGTCTGATCATGAACTGCAACCGCCACGGCGGGCAGGAAGTCTTCCATATTCATATGCATCTGCTGGGCGGTCGTCCGCTCGGGCCGATGCTGGCACATAAAGGTTAAGTGATGAAAGCAGGCTTTTCAGCTGCGCTACTGGCTGCATTTTTGCTGGCCGGTTGTGGCTCGCAACCGGAAATTCCGGTGGGCGATCAGCAAACGCTGGTGATGGAATCGAATGTCCTGGCCGCCGGGATCAGCGCGGAAAAGCCTGAACTGACGCGGTCGGAAATTCAGGCGACCGCCAGCGCGAAGCTGTTCAATGAAAGGCGTGAACCTGTCACCCTTCATTATCGTTTTTACTGGTATGAAGCCAGAGGACTGGAAATGCACCCGCTTGAAGCGCCACGTACCGTCACCATCCCGGCTATGGGATCGGTCACGCTGTACGGCAGCGCCAGCAGCCTGGGTGCACATAAAGTCCGACTTTATCTTTATTTGTAAGGGGTAAACCGGAATGACTACATTGCGTCGCTATGCGCTAATCTCGGCACTGGCTGTCCTGCTCTCCGGGTGCGTGGTGAAACAAGAACAACCCGCACCGGTGGAAGAGGCGAAGCCAACACCACAACAGCCAGTCGAACCGCAGCAGCCGGTACCGACGGTGCCTTCTGTTCCGACGATCCCGCAGCAGCCTGGCCCTATTGAGCATCAGGACCAACAGCCGTCGCAGCCTGCGCCTCGCGTTCGTCACTATGACTGGAATGGCGCGGTACAGCCGATGGCAGGCAAAATGTTGCAGGCCAGCGGCGTGAACGCGGGCAGCATTCTGCTGGTCGATAGCGTGAATAACCGTACCAACGGAACGCTGAACGCGGCCGAAGCGACAACCGCGCTGCGTAACGCACTGACCGGTAACGGTAAATTCACTCTGGTTTCCGCGCAGCAACTGGCTGTCGCCAAACAGCAGCTTGGCCTGTCGCCGCAGGATAGCCTCGGTTCGCGCAGCAAAGCGATGGGGATTGCCCGCAACGTCGGCGCACAGTATGTGCTGTACAGCAACGCCACCGGCAACGTGAATTCCCCGGTACTGAAAATGCAGCTGATGCTGGTACAGACGGGCGAAATTATCTGGTCAGGTAGCGGTGCCGTTACGCAACAATAAGCTCACGCGTGATGCGGTTCTGTCACGCTATTTCCCTCAGTATCATCTTGTCGCCAGCCCTGATTATTCAGGGCTGAGCGGCAGTAGCTGTATCATCGCCTGCGGTGAGCAGCAGCGGGTTTTGCGCCAGCACCACACGGCGCAGGCCCGCGAATTTCACTTCCTGCGTCAATATCACGCGCTCACGCGTTTACCCTCCACGCTCGCTCCGAAGCCGGTTTTTTATACCTCTGGCTGGATGGCCGTTGAATTTTTCAGCGGAGAGGTGAAAAGCGTGCTGCCGCCCCCTCGCCAACTGGCGTCTCTCCTGTATCATCTGCATCAGCAGCCGCGTTTTGGCTGGCGCGTAACGGTGCTGCCGTTGCTGGAATGCTACTGGCAGCAGTGCCACCCTGCTCGACGCACGCCGTTCTGGCTGCGCACGTTGCATCGTCTGCAAAAACAGCGAGAGCCGCAGCCGCTGCGCCTTTCGCCATTGCATATGGATGTTCACGTGGGCAACATTGTGCATACGCCTGTCGGGTTGCGGCTGATTGACTGGGAGTATGCCGGAGACGGCGACATCGCGCTGGAGTTGGCGTCGGTGTGGATGCACGACGCGCATCAACGCCGTGAATACAGCGATGCGTACGCGGTACGGGCGCGCATTGCGCCAGACGCGCTATGGCAACAGATTTTACGCTGGCGGCCCTGGGTGTTAATGCTCATGGCGGGCTGGTATGAGTGTCGCTGGCAGCAAACCGGCGATCGGCAATTTATCACGCTGGCAGATGAAATTTGGTGTCAGTTAAAGGAAAAACGATAAGAGAGGTCAGTGTGGGTCCGGTAATGTTGGATGTGGAAGGCTACGAGCTGGATGCGGAAGAGCGCGAGATTCTGGCGCATCCGCTGGTGGGCGGCCTGATTTTATTTACCCGTAACTATCATGATCCGGCGCAGCTGCGCGAACTGGTGCGCCAGATCCGCGAGGCGTCGCGCAATCATCTGGTGGTGGCGGTCGATCAGGAAGGTGGCCGGGTGCAGCGTTTCCGTGAAGGCTTTACTCGCCTGCCTGCCGCACAATCTTTTGCCGCCGTACTCGGCGAGGAAGAGGGTGGACGCCTGGCGGTTGAGGCCGGTTGGCTGATGGCCAGCGAAATGATCGCCATGGATATTGATATCAGCTTCGCTCCGGTGCTGGACGTCGGGCATATCAGCGCCGCGATTGGCGAGCGCTCCTATCATGCGGACCCGCAAAAAGCGCTGGCGATGGCGCGTCACTTTATCGACGGTATGCACAGCGCCGGGATGAAAACCACCGGCAAACACTTCCCTGGTCACGGCGCAGTCACCGCCGATTCGCATAAAGAGACGCCGCGCGATCCGCGCCGCGAAGCCGACATTCGCGCGAAAGATATGGCGGTGTTCCAGACGCTGATTACGGAAAACAAACTCGATGCCATTATGCCTGCGCACGTCATCTACAGCGACGTAGACCCGCGCCCGGCAAGCGGCTCGCCGCACTGGCTCAAAACCGTGCTGCGCGGTGAGTTAGGTTTCGATGGCGTGATTTTCTCTGACGATTTGTCGATGGAAGGCGCGGCGATTATGGGCAGTTACGCCGAGCGCGGCCAGGCATCGCTGGATGCGGGTTGCGATATGATCCTGGTCTGCAATAATCGTAAAGGAGCGGTCAGCGTTCTTGATAACCTGTCGCCGATCAATGCTGAACGTGTTACGAAATTGTATCATAAAGGTTCATTTACACGTCAGGCGTTAAGGGATTCCGCCCGCTGGAAGACAGTCAGTGCGCAACTGGAACAGCTCCACGAACGCTGGCAGGACGTGAAGGCAGGCCATTAACCCTCCCGACAAGGGAGTTGTGGTGAGGATCAAATGATTATCTATTTACACGGTTTTGACTCGAACAGCCCAGGCAACCATGAAAAAGTGTTGCAGCTTCAGTTTATCGACCCGGATGTGCGGTTGATTAGCTACAGTACGCTGCATCCAAAACATGACATGCAGCATCTGCTGAAAGAAGTGGACAAAATGTTGCAACTTAACGTTGACGATCGCCCGCTGATTTGCGGCGTGGGGCTCGGCGGCTACTGGGCGGAACGCATCGGCTTTTTATGCGATGTGCGTCAGGTGATTTTCAACCCGAACCTGTTCCCTGATGAGAACATGGACGGGAAGATTGACCGCCCGGAAGAGTATGTCGATATTGCCACCAAGTGTGTGAACAACTTCCGCGAGAAAAACCGCGACCGCTGCCTGGCGATCCTTTCCCGGAAGGATGAAGCGCTCGACAGCCAGCGTTCGGCACAGGAACTGCATCACTTTTATGAAATTATCTGGGATGACGTTCAGGGGCATAAATTCAAAAGTATCTCGCCACATCTGCAACGTATCAGAGCCTTTAAAACCTTAGGCTGAGCCGTTTTTTCACGCCCCGTTCTGGGGCGTGAAATGTTAAATCCCCCTCGTTTTTTTACTCCCCTTATCCGCAAAAATCCCATGAAACGCTAAAGTTGCTTAACTTCTGCGCGGTAAAACTTGATACACATCAAATTTGGTATGACCAATGCACCGTTCATGTTATTCTTCTTGCTGCTGAATGGTTTCGGGATAGTAACTTGTTGTTAGATAAGAGCTATTTTAATAACTTTTAATTAACAATTGGTTAATAATTTTTAAGGGGGTCACGTGACTACACCAATCAAAAGAATCGTTATTGTGGGTGGTGGCGCTGGCGGCCTGGAACTGGCTACTCAACTGGGTAGAAAGCTTGGCCGGAGCAAAAAAGCGAAAATTACGCTGGTGGATCGCAACCACAGTCATCTGTGGAAGCCGCTGCTGCACGAAGTGGCAACCGGTTCGCTGGATGAAGGCGTGGATGCGCTGAGCTACCTGGCGCACGCGCGTAACCATCACTTCCAGTTCCAGTTGGGTTCAGTGATGGATATCAACCGCGAAGCGAAAACGATTACCATCGCCGAATTGCGTGATGAGAAGGGCGACCTGCTGGTGCCGGAACGTAAGCTGGCTTATGACACACTGGTGATGGCGCTGGGCAGCACCTCCAACGACTTCAACACCCCGGGCGTGAAAGAGCACTGCATCTTCCTCGATAACCCGCATCAGGCGCGTCGTTTCCACCAGGAGATGCTGAATCTGTTCCTGAAATATTCAGCGAACCTGGGCGCGAACGGTAAAGTCAACATCGCCATCGTTGGCGGCGGGGCAACGGGCGTCGAGCTTTCTGCTGAACTGCACAACGCGGTGAAACAGCTGCACAGCTACGGCTACAAAGGCCTGACCAACGACGCGTTGAACGTTACGCTGGTGGAAGCGGGCGAACGTATTCTGCCTGCGCTGCCGCCGCGTATTTCCGGCGCCGCTCACAACGAGCTGACCAAAATGGGCGTACGCGTCCTGACGCAGACCATGGTCACCAGCGCCGATGAAGGCGGCCTGCATACCAAAGACGGCGAATATATTCAGGCCGACCTGATGGTGTGGGCAGCAGGCATCAAAGCGCCAGACTTTATGAAAGAGATTGGCGGCCTGGAAACCAACCGTATCAACCAGCTGGTGGTTGAGCCGACGCTGCAGACCACGCGCGATGCGGACATTTTTGCAATTGGTGACTGTGCGTCCTGCGCGCGTCCGGAAGGTGGTTTTGTGCCGCCGCGCGCTCAGGCTGCGCACCAGATGGCAACCTGCGCCCTGAATAACATTCTGGCGCAGATGAAGGGCAAAGAGCTGAAACCGTATTCTTATAAAGATCACGGCTCACTGGTTTCACTTTCGAACTACTCGACGGTCGGCAGCCTGATGGGCAACCTGATGCGCGGTTCGATGATGGTTGAAGGTCGCATTGCGCGTATGGTGTATATCTCGCTGTACCGTATGCACCAGATTGCGCTGCACGGCTACATCAAAACCGGCCTGATGATGCTGGTCGGCAGTATCAACCGCGTTATCCGCCCGCGCCTGAAACTGCACTAATGCAACATTCCGGCCCGACGTCCAGTCGGGCCGTTTTCAGCAGATTGTTCGCTGACTAACGGTAATTCCCGCTAAGACTCCTCTGAATCACGCTGGTTTGTGGTTTTATCTCGCACTTTTCATCCGCTTTCTCATTTGCTAACCCCCTCGTCAAGTTGCAGAATTGTTACTATCAGCAACAAAGGAGGATCTCCCGTGAATAAATCGATGTTGGCGGGTATAGGGATTGGCGTCGCCGCCGCGCTTGGCGTGGCGGCAGTCGCCAGCCTGAACGTGTTCGACCGTGGCCCGCAGTACGCGCAGGTGATTTCGGCTAAGCCTATCAAGGAAACCGTGAAAACCCCGCGCGAAGAGTGCCGCAATGTGGCCGTGACCCATCGCCGCCCGGTACAGGATGAAAACCGTATCACCGGTTCCGTGCTCGGCGCTGTCGCTGGCGGCGTGATTGGTCATCAGTTTGGTGGTGGGCGCGGGAAAGACGTTGCCACGGTGGTAGGGGCATTAGGCGGCGGCTACGCCGGGAATCAGATCCAGGGATCGATGCAGGATAATGATACCTACACCAGCACTCAGAAACGCTGCAAAACCGTGTATGACAAATCCGAGAAAATGCTCGGATATGACGTGACGTATAAAATTGGCGACCAGCAGGGGAAAATCCGTATGGATAAAGATCCGGGAACGCAAATTCCGCTGGATAATAATGGCCAATTGGTCCTGACTAACAAAACGTAAAAATAGCGTTAATGTTGTTTTAGCCCCTCATTCGCTCAGGCTGAGGGGCTTTTTTTTATGCACAGGATGGGTAAGGGCATCTTTATGGATTCCGAAATATGCGTGGGACGTGGAAGAATCACACCGGAGATGATGGCCTTTTTGTAGAATACAGACACGCAGAATGCCGCGTGGTGGCGTCAGGGGGGGCGGTAGCAGAAGCCCCCTGTGTTAAGTAACTGGCGTGCAGACACGACTGTTCAGTAAGGTTATTTCGTATCCAGCAACTGAGGCTAGCGAAGGTAATATAATGGATCAAAATAATATCCACAGAATATGTAGAATGTTTTGGGGTTTAATTGGGTGTCTCTTGTTTATGCAAGTCAGTGTGTGGCTACAAGATGCAGAACTTCAAGTGTGGTCAGAAGTGAGTGGCTGGGTTGCGGCTTATATTTTTTTATATTTCTTCGCGTTCTCAATTATTGATTCCGGCGTCGATAATGTGGCATCCTTCCATCAAAGCTATAATCAACAGAATGTAAGCAAGTCATTTCTTGGCGGTTTTATTAAAAACAAAGGGGTTGTTTCTAAAGGATACAAATTGATGTTTAATGTGGGATTTTTATTTATGTTATTTTTCAGGATTAAAGATGAATTTTTTAAATAATAAATAAACAGCCCTCAGAAGAGAATGCGTTAATGAATTCATCATGCTGAATGTGATACCATGGCAAGATCATCAGAAGTATGTTTTTTTGCACAATTAAAACAGAATTGATAGGGGGGGGTAATGAGTGGTCTTGAGCAATATTATTCTGGTGATAATGACTGGGCAGCATTGTCAAAATTATATGAAAAGTATCAGGGCTTAGAGGATGTGGTAAAATTATCAAATGAGTTCAATGGCGATTTGGCATTATCCAGTGTTATTTATGGCAAGGTTGGGAAATATTATTATCTTAAATGGATAGGGAGGAAGATACCAGCACTTAATGATTTATCACCATTGGACTGTAATGATGACTTAATTTTAAACATCAGACTTAAAGAAATGCTGATGAGGATGCCATAACAAATGAATACATTATTTTTCATCTTAACACTCTCTGCGTTCTCCCCTAATGCGGCGTTATGTCCCTCGCAAATCTTTGATAAAGCCGACATCGCGATGGACACGCTAACATCCTGGCGAGCCGTAGACGATTTCTATACACGTTATCGCAATTGTGATGATGGTTACATCCTCGAAGGAACGTCAGACCGAATTGCGAGACTGCTGGTTGATGAATGGTACAGACTTGAGGAGTTATCGCCTCTAATTAAAGCCAGACCACCTTTAGCGGATTATATCCTTAGTCATATTAGCACTTATACGGATAAGGAAGACCTTGAAAAACTGCAATTTCTCTCTTCCAGTCAGTGTAAAATAGCTAATCAAAAATTTTGTGAACGACTTAATTTTGCGACTGTTTTGGCGTTAAAGGAGCAATTTAATGAAGAAAAAGAACCACCAGATAAAGACAAACGGATTGGACCTGATAATTATCAGCCAATGTCACTTGATGCTGTGTAACGGGGAGTTCTTCACATACCATCGCTCCCCGTCTCAACCGTTATCCTATCGCCAGAAAATCACTCACCCAACATATGCGGCCACAGCCCCAGCGTCGTACGGGTAATCTGCATCAACGTGTCAAAACTTGCGCCTTCGCGCGCGCTAATCGACATACCCTGCAATACACAGCTTAAGAACAGCGCCAGCTCATTTACATCTTTCCCGGCCGGAATTTCACCTTTCTCCTGACGATGCTGTAAAAACTCGCGCAGCGTTTGTTCCTGAACGGCGTGGCGGGATTTAATGGTTTTGGCTATCTCTTTTGACGACGCCGCCAGTGCGGCGGACGTGTTAATCATAAAGCAGCCCGCCGGAGTGTCTTTACTGGTGTAGCAGGTCGCGACAGCGGTGAAGTAATCTTTCAGCGCCTCATCCACACGCTTGTCATCACAACAGAGCTTCGCTTCATGTTTTGCGGCGAAGTGAGCGATGTAGTGATCGAGAACGGCGCGGAAGAGCCCCTCTTTATTCACGAATTCTGCATACAGGGTAGGTGCTTTTGCGCCCGTGGCCTCTACGAGATCGGAGAGTGACGTGGCTTCGTAGCCATGCTGCCAGAAAAGCGTCATTGCTTTATCCAGCGCTGCTTCCCGGTCAAATACTTTTGGTCGACCACGGCCCTTTTTAGCGCAACTTTGCGTCTCAGTTGTCATAGTGCCGTTGTACCTCTTTCGGTTTTAGTGAACGCTCATTATAAAAATAATCGCTTCAGGCTGCCAGCGGTGAATTCCCAAAAATAAATAATTCATATGGGTATGAAAAATATGCTGATTTTAATTATTTAAATGATCGTTATAAAAATCATGTTGACGAGTGATCCAGATCTCATTATTATTACCTTATCGATCGTTAAGTTAATAAAGTTTGCTCTACATCATAGTTCATCTGCATAGGTCATAATCATGAAAAACGTAAAAACTCTGGCTCTCGCCGCTGTTCTGAGTTCTCTGTCATTCGCAAGTTTCGCTGCGGTTGAAGTTCAATCTACCCCGGCGGATCAGCACAAAGTCGGTACCATCGCGGCATCAGCAGGCCCGAACCTGGCTTCCCTGGAAGATCAGCTGTCTCAGAAAGCAGACGAAATGGGCGCTAAATCGTTCCGTATCACTTCCGTAAGTGGTCCGAACAACCTGCACGGTACGGCTGTTATTTATAAATAAGCATTAACTCCCTCATTAATGCCGTTTTAAATAAGCCACTGCCATAAAAAAGCCCTGAGTGATCGCATCACTCAGGGCTTTTGCCTGTCTGGAATCAGCGTTACATCGACTGCTCTTGCGCAACGTGATGGCGGGTGACGTCAACCGGCATGCCGGAGCGCAGCTCCATCGCATAGTTCATCACATCAGTATTCGTCTGTGCCTTCTCTTTAAACGCACTCATCGTCTCATTCAGCACAATAGGCTGCGTTTTCGGGTCATCATCGATATGTTTCGACAGGGGCTGGTGAACTTCAACCAGATGCACGCCGCCCGGTTCAACCGAGGCTTTAATCGGCGTGTTGATGATATTCACTTTGGTGCCCGGCGTCACTTTCTCAAACAAGCTGCGGATATCACCGTCACGCAGGCGAATACAGCCGGAGCTAACGCGCATGCCGATACCGAAGTCGGCGTTCGTTCCGTGCAGCAGATAAACGCCGCCCTGAGCTGCTAAGCGAATGGCGTGATGGCCCATCGGGTTATCCGGACCGGCGGGCATCACCGCAGGCAAAATAATGCCCTGTGCTTTATAGCGCGCGCGAATGTTTGCCGTGGGTGTCCAGGTCGGGTTGGCACGTTTGTCCGATACGGTGGTCACCATGGTTGGCGTTACCGTATCCCCGCCTAACTGGCCAATGCCGATAGGGTAGACGGTTACCTTGTTGCTTCCTGGTGGGTAGTAATAGAGGCGCAATTCCGCCAGATTGATGACGATACCTTCACGCGGCACGTCCGGTAAAAGCGTTTGCAGTGGAATGGTCAGCACGCTGCCTGCACGCGGAACGTACGGGTCTACGCCAGGGTTTGCCTGCAATAACGCCAGGAAACCGACGTTATACTTTTTAGCGATTGCCTCCAGCGAGCCGCCGTCATTTTCAACCACGTGATAGCGGTTTTCCCCGACGAGACGGCTACCGTTGGTTGGCAGCGGCCAGGTATTGGCGGAAATGGGCAGGCTCCACGCAACGGTTGCGGCAAGCGCGATGCCCATTGCCCAGCGCGTAAAACGTCTTTGTTTACTCATCATGTTCATCCAGTTAACAAGTCGCTAAAACATAAACGGATATTATGATTGCTGGAAGTGTCGGGAAGTGAAGGGCGATTGCAAGTATGTGTAAATATTTCGTATGAGGCAGCCCTTGCCGCAAGGGCTGCCAGACGGTTCAGAACGCCATTTTGACCGTGAACTGCACTTCTCGCGGATCGCCAATCTGGTTGCCCAGATTGTTCGTGGCGATGGAAGAGGTGTAGTACGTTTTATCAAACAGATTTTTAACATTAACCTGCAAGGTGACCGGATATTTAAGCTTCATTTTGTACGCCGCGAAAACATCGGCTACCGCATAGCCCGGCAGGTAATAATCCGCGCCGTTGGTGCCGCTGCGGCGGCTCACCGCATGGCCGCCACCGCCGACGGTCAGCGTATTGCTGTCGATAACGTTGTTGAAGTCATAGGTCAGGAACAGCGAACCGGTGTGGCGCGGCACGTTTGGCAGTGGTTTACCCGCGTAATCCGGGTCTTCCAGCACTTTCGCATCCGTGTAGCCATAGCTGGCAATCACGTTGAGGTTTTCCGTGAGTGAACCTGCAACATCCACTTCGACACCGCGCGAGCGCACCTTGCCTGCGGTTTTAGCAACAGTTTCGTCACCCACGTCTTCGGTATAGAGCACGTTTTTCTTATGAATATCAAACAGCGCGATGTTGGCGGTTACGCCATCGAACAGATCAAATTTCGCACCCAGTTCATAGGCAGTTGACTCTTCCGGCGGCAGGTTACCGATATAGCTGGCGATGGATGACTGCGGCATAAAGGCCTGTGACACGTTGCCAAACAGCGAAACCGAGGGCGATAGCTTATACACCAGGCCAAATTTCGGCGTCAGTTTTTCATCGTGGCTGTCGGTATTAACGTTAAACGGACGACCTTTCCCGGCATATTGCGTGTAGTACTGGTAACGCGCGCCCGCCACGGCAATCCATTTATCAGTCAGATATAACGCGTCCTGAACGTAGGTCGCGTAGCTCTCCTGTTTGATGCGCTGATCGCTGTCGGATTCAGAAACGGTGGTACATTTTCCTACCGTCCCATATACCGGGTTGTAGATATTGAATCCTTTTACATTCTTACAGCGAATCATGTCCGTACGCAGCAGATCGTAATTTTCATACGCTACGCCGGTCAAAAGCTCGTTATAGAAACCACCAATCACAATATTGCCCTGAAGATCCGCCCGCGTGCTGTGCATCCGCTGGGTTGATCCCTGCGTGGCATCGACGCGGCGCGTCAGATCGCCGGTGGCGGAGTCATAGGCCGTCACGCGCGCCTGGTTGTCGTCATATTTATCCTGGCTGAAACTGTAATCAAAACGCGCCGTCCATTCGGGGTTGAGGCGATACTCGGCATTCAGTTGCGCCAGATCCGACTCACCGTTGGTTTCATTGTAAGGCTCATCGAAACGCTCCTTGCGCGAAACCTTCACCGCGTGCCCGGTATCGAGGTCAAAAATGGTGCCGCGATCGAACGGCGTGCGATAGTTGCGGTGCGAGTACGACACGTTAACCGTCGCATCGTCGCCAAACCAGGTCAGGGAAGGGGCGATAAAGCTGCTCTGTTCCTTGCCAAAATTACGCCAGTAATCTTCGTGCTGATATTCGCCAATTAACCGATAAGCCAGCCGCGTGCCTTCAATCGGACCGGTCACATCAAGCTGCCCGGTACCGCCGCCAAAGCTGCTGGAGGTGGCAGAAATCTCGCCAGCAAATTGTTGTTCCGGACGTTTGGTCACGACGTTAATTAACCCGCCAGGGTCGAGAATTCCGTACAGCGTAGAGGAGGGGCCTTTCAGCACTTCCACGCGTGACGTGGCGGCGTTGAAGCTGCGGGGCAACACGGTACGCAGGCCGTTGGTCATTATCGAACCGTCGCGGTTGGCGCTGAAGCCTCGACGGGTAAACGCATCCTGCGTCCCGCCGAGAGTATTGGTTTGCACCACGTTGGCGACGTTATACAACGCTTCATCAAGCGTAGTGGCATGCTGATCGGTGAGTACCCGATCGCTGACCGTATTCACGACCTGCGGAATATCCAGCATCGGCATCGATGTGAGTGTGGCGGTAGAGGTGCTCAGTGGTTGATAGCCGTCGGTCACGTTTTTATCGGCCTGCGCGACGCTTGCGTCGACCGTCATCGTCTCTTCCTTTGGCTTCTGGTCGGCAGTGGCTGCGCTGACAGAAGGGGCGGTTGTCACGCCAAGGAAGAGCAGTGAAAAAAGCGCATAGCCATTTTTGCCCGTGAACGTCGGGGTTAAGTGTGTCATCTGTCTGTTTTCCCATAAAAAAGCTGCCGTATCTGGCAGCTCAAAATCACGAAAAGTCATTGCCCGGTATTGCATGGCATACCTGTTTGCGATCGTGAGATGCGCTCAGGTTTGTAATTGAGAATCATTCAACCATGCGGGGATGTAGTAGTAAATGATTATGGTAATAAAAAAAGAGGGGCGTGATTCGCAGCGAAATTGGCGGCGGTAATTGGAGTGAAAAGAAAATATATACCTGATAAATAATGTATTACTGACTTTCTGACCGGCATTGTGTACACGATGTGGCCGTAAAGCGAGCTGAAGATGTAGCGCTATTGACTACTACATTACGACACTGCATGATCAAAAGAGAATGAGATTTATTCCAATTTGAAGCCAGGCCGCAGTGGCCGGAGAGTTAAACCATGCCACAACGGCAATCACCGCACGCCGAACAAGGCATTGTGCTGAAATCGTTATGCGCGGGCTATGGCAGCCAGCGTATCGTCAATGACATCAACCTTACGCTTCCTGCCGGGAAACTCACTGTTCTGATCGGCGCTAACGGGTCGGGAAAATCGACGCTGTTATCGACCATCGCGCGGACGTTAAAACCGCAGGCTGGAAGCGTACACCTGAACGGGCGCGACATTCATCAACAGCCCACTAAACAGGTCGCCCGACAGATGGGTATTTTGCCGCAGTCGCCGATCACGCCGGAAGGATTAACCGTTTTTGAACTGGTCTCAAGGGGACGTTTTCCCTGGCAGGGGCTGATTCGCCAATGGTCTGATGATGATGAACGCGCGGTGACAGACGCGCTGGCCCTGACGGGCACCGCTGCTCTGGCGCACTTACCCGTTGAGAGTCTCTCTGGCGGGCAGCGTCAACGCTGCTGGATAGCGATGGCGCTGGCGCAGCAGACACCGACCATTCTGCTTGATGAACCGACGGCGTGGCTGGATCTGCGTTATCAGGTGGAGATCCTGCAACTTCTGCAACGCTTAACCCGCGATCATGGCCGCACCGTGGTCACCGTTCTGCACGACCTCAATTTCGCGGTTAATTACGCCGATACGCTGGTGCTGATGAAACAGGGACGGGTGGTTGAGGTGCTGGACGACCTGACCCGCTGTACGCCGGAGCTGATCCGCCATGTGTTTGATGTTGACGTCGAGATGATGATAAACCCGCAGAATGGCAAACCGTGGTTTATGCCGTTTCGCGCAGTGGCGGACCACGCATGATGGCGGCTTCGTCGATCGCCCGACACCCTTCTTTGCGTCGTGCAACGCTGGCGGTTGTGCCTCTTACGCTGGTGCTCATGGCGAGTGCGGTAATCCATCTAGGCTTAGGGGCGCGGGCCATTTCCCCCCGCACGGTCGTAGAGGCGTTGCTGAACTACGATCCGCGCAATTTTGATCATCGTATTATTGTCAGCCTGCGGTTGACGCGTCTTATCGCCGCGCTGCTTACCGGCGCGGCGCTGGGCGTCGCCGGGATGCTTCTGCAAACGGTGATCCGCAATCCGCTGGGCGAACCGCATATTCTTGGTCTGAATGCCGGTGCTACGCTGGCGGTCGTGCTCTGCTCTGCATCAGGCGTCACCTCGGCGCAATGGGGCGTAATGCAACCGCTGGTGGCGGCCTGCGGCGCGGGTGGATTATTCGCGCTGGTGATGTTCACCGCCAGCGCCGGGCGCAGTGGCCCGACGGCGATGAAAATCACCCTTTGCGGTGTGGCGCTGTCCGCATTTGCGTCAGCGGTAAGCGCGGCGATTCTGATCCTCGATGAACAAACGTTGCAGGCCATGCGCACCTGGCTTGCGGGCGACCTGGCGGGCGTGAGCCAGAGCGTACTTCGCATTGCCGTGATCCCCATGGCAACAGGCCTGCTGATGGCAATGCTACTGGCGTCGCATATAGCCCAACTAGCGCTCGGCGATAACGTTGCCCGCGGGCTGGGCGTGAATGTCACGCGCACACGTGCGTTGTCGGTTGTCGCCATTGCGCTGCTGTGCGGCGGCGCGGTGACGGTCGCCGGGCCCATTGGCTTTATCGGCCTGGTGGTGCCGCATATTGTGCGTTATCTGGCCGGACACAACCTGCGCAGCGGCTTACTGCTGGCAATGCCGGTGGGCGCTGCGCTGTTGCTGATTGCCGATATCTTTGCCCGCTGGCTGCTGACGCCGCAGGAACTGGCGACGGGCGTAATGACCGCGTTGGTTGGCGCACCGCTGTTTATCCTGATTGCCGTGAGGTTTTTCAAATGAATCACGTCATTGCACGCGCGGGCTTTCGTCGATTATCACTGGGCGTATTCCAGAGGCTGATTCGCCCGCGAGCGTTAAAAATTGCGGCGACACTGGCGGCAATCATCGTGATGTTAATTCTCTTTGGCGTCACGCGCGGGTCGTTACCCATTCCCGCCAGCGCTATTGGCAAGGCGCTTTTTATGCCCGACGCGCTCGACGCGCAGCAGATGACCATCGTGCGGGATATCCGTCTACCGCGCCTGCTGATGGCGGTTCTGTGCGGAGGCATGCTCGGTATGGCGGGGGCGGCGATGCAATCTATTACCCGCAATGGTCTTGCCGACCCCGGTTTAATTGGCGTCAAAGAGGGGACCAGCGTGGTGGTGCTCACGCTGATTTTACTGTTTCCGTCCGTGGGGCTGGTCTGGCGTCCACTCGCCGGGATGGCAGGCGGGCTGCTGATTGCGCTGTTGGTGATGGTGCTGGCAAGGGATCTCTCACGACCGCGTTTTATTCTGGTCGGCATTGGCGTCTCCTGGGCGCTGTCGGCGGCGATGGGCATTTTTATCACCACGGCAGATATTCGCGATGTGCAAACGGCGATGACCTGGCTTGCCGGAAGTTTGCACGCCGCGACCTGGCCGCTGCTGCTGGTGGCGCTGGTCTGGGCGCTGCCTGCGATGATCATTCTTTATCTCACCGCCCGGGCGGCAGATGTGGCGCTGCTGGGCAATCAGGTTGCTAACGGGCTAGGCGTGGATATTACGCGCTTAACCTGGCTGCGGTTTTTGGCACCCGTCCTGCTGACCTCGGCGAGCGTTTCCTGCGTCGGCAGCCTGGGATTTGTGGGGCTTATGGCACCGCATATGGCGCGATTCTGGCTGCGCGGCGGGCAGGTGGCGTTGTTGAGTGGCAGCGCGCTGATCGGTGCTCTGTTGGTACTGGTGACCGACACGGTTGGACGGCTGGCTTTTGCTCCCTTACAAATTCCGGCAGGCATTGTGATTTCTCTGTTTGGCTGTCCCTTCTTCATTTTGCTGTTATGGCGTCGTCGCGACGTTTTATAAGGACTGAATCATGCGTTGGTTATTACTCATGCTGGCAGGCGTGGTGGCATCGGCAGGTGCGCAAACTCAACCGTTTACCGACGATCTCGGGCGTGTCGTGCAGGTACCCGTGCATCCGCAGCGAATCGTCTCTCTTCACGATCTGGATATCACGATCCCGTTGATCGAGCTGGGTGCGCCGCCGATTGCTAGCCACGGTCGAACGCGCCCGGATGGCAGCCACTATTTGCGCTCCAGCGCGCAGCTCACCGGCATCGACTTTGATAACAGCGACATTGCATTTATTGGCACGGCTGATATCGATTTAGAAGCGATTGCGGCGGCAAAGCCCGATCTGATTATTACTGAACCGAACCGAAATGTGCCGGTGGAGCAACTGGCGAAAATCGCGCCGACGGTCAGTATCGATCATCTGCTCGGCAGTGCGCCGCGTATTTACAGCAAACTGGCGCAGCTCACCGGCACCCAGGCGCGCCTTGCTGTGCTGGAACGTCGCTATCAGGCGCAAATCGCGCAGCTTAAACAGACGATAGATACGCAGAAAATCACGGTTTCGGTGATTCAGGCCAATAATGGCAAAGTCACCGTGCATCATAGCTATCACACTCTGGGACGCGTATTACGTGATGCGGGCTTCCGCTTCCCGCCGCTGGTTGACGCGATTCCTGACGGGCAGCGTATCGACGTCAGCGCAGAGCAACTTCCCGACCTGGATGCGGATTTTATCTTTGCAACATACCGTTCAGACACGGGGGGCAAACCACAGGATGAGCTTCAGGCAATGGAAAAAGTGATGCCGGGCTGGTGTGATTTTATGCAAGCCTGCCGTACCGGGCGCTACATTCTGCTGCCGCGTGAAGAGGTGATTTCCAACTCCTTTGCCGCGCTGAGTCTGATGGTGGCCCAGGTACAATCGCATATCGCCGGGCGGCCAGTGCCAGGAGACGCAAAATGACACGGATGCCGCAACGCAAGGATAAACGCCGGGTCGATCTGTTTGGCGAACGATTGCGCCACCGTAGCGCGCAGCTTTCCCCGCGCCTGTTGGCTGTCGTGCAGTGGATTGATGACAATCGAGAAGCGGTGCTCGACCACACGGCGATGGAAATCGCCCACGCCACGAACACATCAGATGCGACCGTGGTGCGCGCGATCCAGGCTCTGGGGTTTGCCGGGCTGCGTGATTTAAAACAAACGATGGCACACTGGTTTGGCCCCACCATTACCTCGTCGGAGAAAATGGTCTCGACGGTCAGCGAATTAACCAGCGACGTACATTCCAGCATCGACTTTGTGCTGGAAGGGCACCAGCGCGCCTGTGAAATGCTGGCAAGTCCCCACAACCGTGTCGCTATCGCTCAGGCCGTCGCGCTATTGAGTGAGGCGCGTCAGGTCGGATTATTTGGCATTGGCGCATCCGGGATCCTCTCGGAATACACCGCGCGCTTATTCAGCCGCATTGGTTTACCGTCTTATGTGCTTAACCGTACCGGCTTCAGCCTGGCGGAACAGCTTATTTCTATGCAGCGCGGTGATGTGCTGATCATGATGGGACAGAAGTCGCCGCACCGGGAAGGACTCACCGCGCTTGGCGAGGCGAAGCGTTTGGGGATCCCGGTTATTTTGTTGACGCAGGCGACGGAATCACGATTCAGCGAACTGTCTCAGGTGGTGATCGAGGTTCCGCGCGGTGAAAATGGACGCGTGCCGCTGCATGGCACGGTGATGGTTTGCCTTGAAATGCTGGTGCTGAGCGTGGCATCAACCACATCGCAGCGCACTATTCGTTCAATGAAGAGAATCAATGAGTTACATCGATCGATTGGAAAATCATCAGGTCGCAAATAATTTGAGTATGAGCTCTACGACGTAGACTTGCGCGACATCTCATTTTTGATTATCGATAGAAGATATCGCGGGTAATACTATTTTCAGCCGTAAAAAATCACGCTACATTAATTCTGAGATTGAGAAAATTCTTAAATCATTCTCGGCTTATTTGGATGTGATGTGGGATGGTTGAAATAAACGCTTATCAATGATTGATGGGCTTCGTCCACCGCGTCACAGGACTTTCTCACAGGACGTGAGGTATACACGGATGAAACGTACTCTTCAGTATGGCCTGATGGCCGCTCTCTTTGCATGCCCGGTATTGGCGAACGCTAATTCAGGGGTAATTCACTTCCGCGGCTCGATTGTTGAAGAAGCCTGCCGCGTCAATCCTGAGCGTGATGTGGTTCACGTCTCCTGTTTCCGTGATGGAAAGCAGCAGCGCGAAACGCAATCTTTACGTCAGGGTGCACAATTTACGATGATGCAGCATCTCGCGACGGCACAAGTGTATAACGTTGCGGACAACCCTAATTTACAGGTGTTACAGATTACTTATCGCTGAATATTATTGAAGGCATCGTGGGTAATGGGCAAATTGTTGTTCATTACTCATGGTGCTTTTTATTTATTCAAAATAGATGAGGAGCAAAAGAAAAGAGTAAGAAGAAAGAGGGGAGATAAAACGAGAATGGTGCGTTCGATTGGACTCGAACCAACGACCCCCACCATGTCAAGGTGGTGCTCTAACCAACTGAGCTACGAACGCATAATGGTGCGTTTAATTGGACTCGAACCAACGACCCCCACCATGTCAAGGTGGTGCTCTAACCAACTGAGCTATAAACGCAAAATGGTGCGTTCGATTGGACTCGAACCAACGACCCCCACCATGTCAAGGTGGTGCTCTAACCAACTGAGCTACGAACGCATTGTTGTCGTGACAACGGGGACGAATATTAGCGGCACCCGCCGGATGTGGCAAGGGGAAAATGTGCAATTTCATGTGACTGGAGAAGTTTTATGCACATCTGGCGTATTTTTCTGCCGTTAGGGATGAATCGTTGACCCGTGCGGCTTACAGGCGAGAGGTGAGATGACGAGTTGCCGGGTTCGTGTTGAAGTTTGAAATGTTATAATATAACATTCATTTTTTTAACGAATGAGGGAATGGCGTTGAAACATCTGGGGAAAATAACACTGACAGTAGCATTGATGACGGCCAGCGCAGCCTATGCGCATGGCGACCATAGCCATGGCGTACCGCTAACGGCAGCCGAGCAACAAGCGGCGAACGGTATTTTCGAAGACAGTGCGGTAAAAGATCGTGCGCTTTCTGACTGGGATGGCGTATGGCAATCCGTTAACGGCCTGCTGCTGAAAGGCGATCTTGATCCTGTTTTTAAGCAAAAAGCTGCAAAAGAATCGGGTAAAACCGCCGAAGAGATCAAGGCTTATTACCGCCAGGGGTATGCGACCGACGTCGAGACGATTGGTATTGAAAATGGCGTGATGGAGTTTCATGTCGGCGATAAGGTGAACACCTGCCACTACCGTTATGCCGGGCATAAAATATTGACCTATGCGTCAGGAAAAAAAGGCGTACGTTATCTTTTTGAGTGTCAGGATGCAGGCTCAGCCGCGCCAAAATTCGTGCAGTTTAGCGATCACACCATCGCGCCGCGTAAATCCGCCCATTTCCACATTTTTATGGGCAACACATCACAGGAAGCGCTGTTGAAAGAGATGGATAACTGGCCGACCTACTATCCGTGGCAAATGACCACAGAGCAGGTCGTTGATGAAATGCTGCATCATTAATGAAAAAGCCGCACGGATGCGGCCTTTAAAGGATTAGCGCGAAGCTCGCTGCAATATCAGGCTTGAGGGCTGACGCTGTAAAAAGCGCATTCTCAGCATCATCATAATCGCCGCAGAGGTCAGGCCGATAATAAAACCGAGCCAGAAACCGGCAGGCCCCATTCTCTCAACCACCAGATCGGTGAGTGCCAGCACGTAACCGCTCGGCAGGCCCAACACCCAATAGGCGATAAAGGTGATAAAGAAGATGGAGCGCGTATCTTTATAGCCACGTAAAATACCGCTGCCGATCACCTGAATGGAGTCAGAAATCTGGTACAGCGCCGCCAGCAACATCAACTGTGCCGCGAGCGTGACCACTTCAGGATTATCGTTATACAGCAGGGCGATATGCTCGCGCAGCGACACGGTGAAAATGGCCGTTAACACTGCCATGCAAACGCCGACACCCAGCCCGGTCCAGGCCGATGTTTGCGCATCGAGGGTAGAGCCCTGGCCCAAACGGAATCCCACGCGAATAGTGACCGCTGCCGCCAGCGACATCGGCAGAACGAACATCAACGAGCTAAAGTTCAGCGCAATCTGGTGTCCTGCGACATCGACAATACCCAACGGCGACACCAACAATGCCACCACGGCAAACAGCGTGACTTCGAAAAACAGCGCCAGCGCAATCGGCAACCCGAGTGAAGAGAGGCGTTTAAGAACGGTGACATCGGGTTTAACAAAACCCTCATTATTACGGATATCGCGCATTGAACCGGCATGCTTGATGTAATAAAGCATGCTGATAAACATCACCCAATAGACTGCCGCCGTGGCGACGCCGCAGCCCACGCCGCCCAGTTCCGGCATGCCGAAATGACCGTAGATAAAGATATAGTTCACCGGAATGTTAACCAGTAAACCAATAAACCCCATCACCATGCCCGGTTTGGTTTTCGCCAGCCCTTCGCACTGGTTACGCGCGACCTGGAAGCACAGATAGCCCGGCGCACCCCACAGCAGTGCACGTAAATAGCCGACGGCTTTATCCGCCAGCGCCGGGTCGATATTATGCATCGAGCGGATGATATAGCCCGCGTTCCACAGAACAACCATTATTAACACGGACACCAGGCCCGCCAGCCAGAACCCCTGGCTAACCTGCGCCGCGATACGCTCGCGTCGGCCCGAGCCATTGAGCTGAGCAATGACTGGCGTCAGCGCCAGCAGCAGACCGTGACCAAATAAAATGGCCGGTAACCAGATGGAGGTCCCGATAGCCACGGCGGCCATATCGGTCGCGCTGTAACCGCCCGCCATCACGGTATCCACAAACCCCATTGCCGTTTGGGCAACCTGCGCAAGAATAACGGGGATAGCCAGAGCCAATAACTGACGCGCTTCGCTAAAATACTTCTGCACGTTAACACCTATATTTTTTGTTATTTGAGAGACAGAAAAGCCGCCTGAACAGGCAGCAAGAAGATAATAAAGAGGATTGCCAGCTATTGTAGCGGGGATTTGCCATTAAGCCAGTCTAAAAATCGACGTCTTTACGCCGAGGCTGGCAACCTGTTTGGGCAACTGTTATTGTTCGTATCAGAAAATACGGTGTGGCCGTAAGCCCCGCCGGAGTAATTATCGACAGGAGTTAAGTGCATGTTTACTGGTATTGTGCAGGGCACGGCAAAAATCGTGTCCATCGATGAAAAACCGAATTTCCGCACGCACGTTGTAGAGCTGCCGGACTACATGCTGGATGGCCTGGAAACGGGCGCATCGGTAGCGCACAACGGCTGCTGTCTGACCGTGACCGAAATTAACGGTAATCAGATTAGCTTTGATCTGATGAAAGAGACACTGCGCATCACCAATCTGGGTGATGTGAACGTCGGCGATGTGGTTAACGTTGAACGTGCGGCTAAATTCAGCGACGAAATTGGCGGGCATTTGATGTCAGGCCATATTATGACCACCGCGGAAGTGGCGAAAATTGTCGCCTCCGAAAACAACAAACAGATCTGGTTTAAAATCCAGGAACCGTCACTGATGAAGTACATCCTGTACAAGGGTTTTATCGGTATTGATGGAATCAGCCTGACGGTCGGTGAAGTGACGCCAACGCGCTTCTGCGTGCATCTGATTCCGGAAACTCTGCAACGCACCACCCTTGGCGCGAAGCGTCTGGGCGATAAAATCAATATCGAGATTGACCCGCAGACGCAGGCCGTTGTTGATACGGTGGAACGCGTACTGGCAGCGAAAGAAGCCGCAGCCATCGCAGCCGCGCAGCCTGAAGCCTAAAAAAATCCCCCGGTGGATGCCGGGGGAGATCAACTAGCGTGCGACGCGTAAACCGTGCTCCACGCCCCGCGAGAAAACCACCTGCCAGAGATGAATGTCACGCGCACGAAACGCCCCCGCGCAGGCATTCAGATAATACGAAAACATTCTTTTGAAACGTTCCGAATAGTTGTCAGCAATTTCCGGCCAGCTTTCCAGAAAACGGTCATGCCAGGCCATCAGCGTGGTGTCGTAATCCGCACCAAAGTTGTGCCAGTCTTCCATCACAAAATGCGGCTCACTGGCGTTAGCGATATGGCGCACGGAGGGGAGGCAGCCGTTCGGGAAGATGTATTTGTTAATCCACGGATCGACGTTCAGGTCCGTACGTTTTGAACCGATGGTGTGCAACAGGAATAAACCGTCTGGTTTCAGGTTTCTGTCCACCACAGAGAAATAGGTGGCGTAGTTTTTTGGCCCGACGTGTTCAAACATGCCGACGGAAACGATGCGGTCAAACTTATCGTGCAGATCACGGTAGTCCTGAAGCAGAATGGTGACGTCCAGTCCTTCACAGCGCTGTTGCGCCATTTTTTGTTGCTCAGCGGAAATGGTTACGCCGACCACGCTCACGCCATAGTGCTCGGCCATGAACTGAGCCAGCCCGCCCCAGCCGCAGCCAATATCCAGCACGCGCATACCGGGCTCAAGTTTCAGTTTCTGGCAGATCAGATTGAGCTTCGCCTGCTGGGCCTCTTCCAGAGTCTGGGCATCTTTCCAGTAGCCACAGGAGTACTGCATAAAGGGATCCAGCATGCGGCTGAAGAGATCGTTGCCAAGATCGTAATGCTCTTTACCCACCATCCAGGCGCGTTTTTTACTTTGCAGATTAAACAGACGGGCCGCCGCGATACGCAGCGTATCTTTCAGGTGGCGGGGCAGTTGATTTTCCAGTCCAGCACGCAGGACTTTCTGGAAGAAAATATCCAGACGCTCGCATTCCCACCAACCGTCCATATAGCTTTCGCCTAGCCCCAGAGAACCTTCCTGCAATACACGTTTAAAAAACTGGGGATTTTTGACCTGCAAGTCTGCGGGGGCGTTACCGTTAATTTCAATGCCTGCCCGGCTTAACAGTTCGTTGGTGATGCGGTACCAGTCATCATTCGGTACGCTAACTTCTTCTATACATGATGAGCTCATAGCTTCTCCATCCCGACCCGGTGATCAGAACCTTAAAACAGCGTAGACGCTTTTTAGAGTTTGTGAGAAATCTCACGGAACTTCCGTGAGCCTGCTATCCGACGTAGCACAGAGGAAGGGAGATTACCCTTGCCGAAAAGACCATCCCTGGGGAACCGGGAGGCGTCCTGCTCCCGTTAACAAGTAATAACTATCGTAATTATGTGACACCGATTCAGTATAGGACGCAAAATCTACTGATTCAATCAAAAATCTTAGCAAACTAACTACGAGTTAATAACATTGATATTCATGACGTTAGGCACGAGAAGTTTCTTCAGCTGAATTTTCCTCTGCGCCAGCCTGCAACTTATAGCCAATCCCGGCGAGAACGACGGTGGCGACCATTACGCTGGTGGTGGCCAGCAGCGGGGCGGCAATCAATGAAGAAACCACCAGGCTTGCGAGGAAGCAAAGACCTAATTGCAGTGTATTCTGTAATGCTGCCGCGCGGCCTGTTGCCTGCGGGAATGGACGCAGCGCGCGCGCCACGACGATCGGGTAAATCGCGCCGTTAGCCATTGCCATCACGCAGAATGGAATCAGCAGCGCGGTGAGCGACACATGTGCGGTGAGGCCGACGCCCCAGGTGGCAAGTACGCTTACCGCAAACACCATTAGCAACCACGGTAGCAGTTTCCCGCCATCCCATTTTTGCAACGCGGCTCGGCAGCCATAACCGCCGACCAGGAACGCGATAGTCTGTGGGACGTAGCTCAGGCCAATCACCGTTGGGCTGTAGCCCATGGCATTGAGGATAAATGGCGAACCGGTCAGCCAGGCAAAGAAGCTGGCGGAGCAGGCGGCGTAGATAAGTACGTTGCCGCGATAGTCCTGACTGCGCAGGAGTTTCATAAAGGTTAGTTTGTTTTCACTGACCGCGTTCTTTTTATGTGCGGGTTTCAGGCGCAGGGCCGGAATCATCAACATAACGGTGATGATAAACAGGGTGGCAAAGATGGCCTGCCATTCAAAATGATGCAGGATCCAGCTTCCCAGTAACGGTGCCAGCGCCGGAGAAAGCCCGACCAGCGGCATGATGGTGGCGAAAATACGGTTAGTTCGCTGTGCTGGATAATAATCCGTCACCATAGCCTGCCAGGTCACTGCCGCAGCACAGACGCCTACGGCTTGTACAAAACGCAGAATCAGCAGGGTGGTGGCATCACGAACCCACAGCATACCCAGACAGCCAAAGGCGAAGATGGTCAGGCCAATCAGCAGAACAGGCTTGCGGCCATAACGATCTGAAAGCGGCCCCCAAAGCAGCTGCGCGAGAGCAAACCCGGCAAGAAACAGACTCAGGCTGGCGCTGACAGCCGCTGCCGGTGTTTGGAGATCGTTTTGAATCACGGCGAAGGCCGGAAGATACATATCGGTGGCCAAAAAGCCCAACACGCTCAGGCCGGCGAGCCAGACTAAAAATCCTTTCCCAGGTTGCATAAAAACGCCTTTTCTTGTTTTGGAAGAGGCTGAGAGTGTAGAGAGTGAAATCTCCCTTGTGAAACGCTAATATTTGCGTGTTGGTTTCAAAAAATTTGTGAGCAGAAAATGTGGTCTGAATATTCACTTGAAGTTGTGGATGCCGTTGCGCGGAATGGCAGCTTTAGTGGCGCGGCAAATGAGCTGCACCGTGTACCTTCTGCAATCAGTTATACGGTACGTCAACTGGAGGAGTGGCTGGCGGTTCCGCTGTTTGAACGTCGCCACCGGGATGTAGAATTAACCCCCGCCGGGGCATGGTTTTTGAAAGAGGGGCGCTCTGTTATCAAAAAAATGCAGATCACCCGTCAGCAGTGTCAGCAAATTGCTAATGGCTGGAGAGGGCAGTTGGCTATCGCGGTGGACAATATCGTAAAACCAGAGCGCACCCGACAGATGATTGTCGATTTTTATCGCCACTTCAGCGACGTTGAGCTGCTGGTGTATCAGGAAGTATTTAATGGCGTATGGGATGCACTGGCGGATGGGCGCGTTGAGTTAGCGATTGGCGCGACGCGCGCGATTCCCGTGGGGGGGCGCTATGCGTTTCGCGATATGGGCATGCTGAGCTGGCAGTGCGTGGTAGCTCGTTCGCATCCGCTGGCGCAGATGGCGGGGCCGCTCAGTGATGACGTGTTGCGCAACTGGCCGTCGCTGGTGCGCGAAGATACGTCACGTTCGTTACCTAAACGTACTACCTGGTTACTGGACAACCAGAAGCGGGTCGTTGTGCCTGACTGGGAATCGTCAGAAACCTGCTTATCCGCAGGATTATGCGTTGGCATGGTGCCAGAGCATTTTGCGCGACCGAAGATAGATAAAGGCGAATGGGTTGCTCTGGAACTGGAAAACCCGTTTCCCGATGCGGCCTGTTGCCTTACGTGGCAACAAAATGACAGTTCACCGGCGCTAAGCTGGTTACTCGAATATTTAGGGGACAGTGAAACGCTGAACAACGAATGGTTGCGAACGCCCGCAGCGAGCGTTCGCAAAGAGGCTTAACGACGATAGTCGCGGAACGGGCCGTCGGCCACGGAACGGCGTTCAATCAGGCGTGGGTGCACTTCAATGGACTGCGACTCTTCGCGTTTACTGACAATTCGGTCCATCAGCATATTGAAGGCGGTTTCCCCGAGGGAATCCTTCGGCTGGTGGATGGTGGTCAGAGCCGGGGTAAAGAAACGCGAGTTGCGCACGTTGTCGTAACCAATCAGCGAGATATCCTGCGGCACGCGCAGCCCCATTTCGTCTGCGGCGCACAACGCGCCCATCGCCATGACATCGCCACCACAGAAGATAGCGGTAGGGCGCGGATTCTGGGACAGTATTTGCTGCATCGCGCGATAGCCGGATTCCGGTTCGAAATCGCCCTGCACAATCCAGTTTTCCGGCACCTTGATCATCATCTCTTCCATGGCTTTCATAAAGCCAGCCAGACGACCTGCGCCGGTATTGCGCTCCAGCGGGCCTGGGATCACGCCAATTTCGCGATGCCCACGTTCCACCAGATAACGACCAGCCATATAGCCGCCTTCGAAGGCGTTATCGATAACTGAGTCGGTAAAGTCAGCTTTCGCTTCGCCCCAGTCCATAACCACCATCGGAATATGACGGTACTCTTCCAGCATCTGCAGCAGCGAATCCGGATATTCGGAACACATCACCAGCAGGCCGTCCACGCGCTTCTGCGCCATCATGGAAAGATACGCGCGCTGTTTCTCAAGATTGTTCCACGCATTACCGAGGATCAGGGTATAGCCTTTCTGGAAGCAGTTCTTCTCAACGGCTTCAATAATTTCTGCAAAGTAGGCAGCTTCGCTGCTGGTCGCCAACAAACCAATGGATTTGGTGTGATTGACCTTCAGGCTGCGGGCCACGGCGCTGGGAGAGTAGTGCAATTCTTTGATTGCCGCCCACACCGCTTCACGCGTCTCTTCGGCGACAAAACGTGTCTTGTTAATCACATGTGATACAGTTGTAGTGGAAACGTTTGCGCGCTTCGCTACATCTTTAATAGTTGCCATTCCATCTCACTCCAGACCCGGGCCTGCCCCTGATCGATTCAATACGAAAACGTTTGCCTTCACTCACCCTGGCGCAATGTTATGAATTGCGGTTCGCCGGGAAAACGACACAGGACGACAGGAGGGGGTCAATGGCCGATACACTTTTTAATAAGCGTCGAATTTTGTCTTATCTTTGACAAAAGTGGAAGCGCAAAATAGGTTATTGCGTGAAATCCGGGAAGATTTTTGCGAATAAGTGTGCAAAAATGACATAGCTCACTTTTGGTGTGGGGATAATAAGGAGAAAAATTGATGAGTACCGAACTGAAGATGTCAATTACCACCACGGTTATTACGCTGGCGCTGATCGTGGCTGCCGCGCTGACCGCCGTCCTGCATTAACCCATCCTAAAGGGAGAGGCTGCTCTCCCTCTCTGAGATTGTTATCAATTCAGCAAAAATATTTTGCTAATTTGTTCACTTCTGTTTTTTTGTGATTGATGTCATGCTTTTGCTATCTGTTGTCACGCCGCCCTGCGTTTGCGGCAAACCGGAGTCAAAGCATGAAAGTGAATTATCCCTTACTGGCGTTAGCCGTAGGCGCATTCGGGATAGGTACCACCGAATTTTCGCCGATGGGGCTATTACCCGTTATTGCCAAAGGGGTTGATGTCTCGATTCCTGCCGCAGGTATGTTGATCAGCGCCTACGCCGTAGGTGTCATGGTTGGCGCGCCGCTGATGACGCTGCTGCTCTCACATCGCGCACGCCGCAATGCCTTAATTTTCCTGATGGCGATTTTTACCCTGGGTAACGTCCTTTCTGCTATCGCCCCGGATTACACCACGCTGATGCTGTCACGCATTATAACCAGCCTCAACCACGGCGCGTTCTTTGGTCTGGGGTCGGTGGTTGCCGCAAGCGTGGTGCCAAAACATAAACAAGCCAGCGCGGTAGCGACCATGTTTATGGGGTTGACCATCGCCAATATCGGTGGCGTTCCGGCGGCCACGTGGCTTGGGGAGACCATCGGCTGGCGCATGTCGTTCCTGGCGACGGCAGGGCTGGGCGTAATTGCAATAATCGGCCTGTGGTTGTCGCTGCCGAAGGGCGGGGCGGGTGAGAAACCAGACGTGAAACGTGAACTGTCGGTGCTGGTACGCCCACAGGTATTGTCTGCGTTGCTCACGACCGTACTGGGCGCTGGGGCGATGTTCACGCTCTATACCTATATTTCTCCGGTTCTGCACACCATCACGAATGCGACGCCTGCCTTTATCACATTAATGCTGGTACTGATTGGCGTGGGCTTCTCAATCGGTAACTATCTTGGCGGTAAATTTGCTGACCGTTCAGTGAGCGGTACGCTGAAAGGTTTTCTGCTGCTGTTGATGCTGATTATGCTGGCGATCCCGTTCCTTGCGCGTACGGAAATCGGCGCGGCGTTCAGTATGGTGGTGTGGGGCGCGGCGACCTTTGCGGTGGTGCCACCGTTGCAGATGCGCGTAATGCGTGTTGCGCACGAAGCGCCGGGGCTCTCTTCTTCGGTCAATATTGGCGCGTTTAATCTCGGCAATGCGCTGGGTGCCGTAGCCGGTGGCGCGGTGATCTCCGGTGGACTGGGTTACAGCTTTGTGCCGGTAATGGGGGCGATTGTGGCAGGGTTTGCGCTGCTGCTGGTCTTCTTCAGCAGCCGTTCACAGGGTGAAGAGGCCGTGGTCAGCCAGTAACAAAAACGCAGAAGGGGATACCCTTCTGCGTCATTTCTTTATGCCGCCAGATTCTCAGCAACAAACTTCCAGTTTACCAGCGCCCAGAAGTGCTCCAGATAGCTCACGCGTGCATTGCGGTAATCAATATAGTAAGCGTGCTCCCACACATCTACCGTCAGCAGCGGTTTAGCATCCGTGGTCAACGGCGTACCCGCGTTAGAGGTAGAGACAATCGCCAGGCTGCCGTCGGCTTTTTTCACAAGCCAGGTCCAGCCAGAACCGAAGTTCTTCGCGGCTGCATCGCTGAACTGCGCTTTAAACTCAGCAAAGCTACCGAAAGCACGGTTGATGGCTTCTGCCACTTCACCGGTCGGTTCGCCACCGGCGTTCGGTGCCAGGCAGTGCCAGTAGAAGGTGTGGTTCCAGACCTGCGCTGCGTTGTTAAACACGCCGCCTTCAGAGGTGCGAATGATCTCTTCCAGCGATTTGCCTTCAAACGCCGTCCCTTTCACCATATTGTTCAGGTTGGTGACGTAAGTCTGGTGGTGTTTCCCATAATGATATTCGAGCGTCTCGGCAGAAATGTGCGGTGCCAGAGCGTCTTTGGCATACGGTAATGCAGGTAATTCGAACGACATTGCTACTCTCCTTTTTATAGTTAATATCCCCAGTAACCCTGTACTGAGTGTGGATAGAGTAGCAAATTAAAAGGTGTGATAAAAGAGAAGGTTACCCTGCCAGCAACGTGGCAGGGCAGGGGTTAGCGGATGGTTTTCGGCGTCATCACGCGGCGTGCGCCAACGTAGTGGCGATCCCAGTAGTCTTCACTGAGCGAGGTAATTTGAATATCGCGCCCGGTACGCGGAGACTGAATAAACTTCCCGCCGCCGATATAGACGCCAACGTGATCGGCGGTGCCACGGCCACGCGTGCGGAAGAACACTAAATCGCCGCTCTCCAGCTCACCACGGTCAATCGCACGGGCATCGCGCAGGTGGTACATTTCATTAGCGGTACGTGGGATCCGGAATTTCACCAGATCTTTATACGCGTAATACACCAGACCGCTGCAATCAAAACCGGTGCGCGGAGAGGTGCCGCCCCAGCGATAAGGTTTGCCAATCTGGTCCATCAATTTATTCATCGCGGTTTTTTGTGCTTTCTGCACGCGCGCCTTATGCGCTTCGGCGATAGTTAACGGTTTGCTCTCCACCGTGCTGGTGGTACAGGATTTCTTATGGCCTTTCCGGACCACGCATTTGGTGGTGACGTTTGCCGCTGCGGTTTTCATCGCGCTGCTTTTGCTGCGGCGCGTAGTGGCCGTCTTCGTGGTACTGGCAGTGCGCGCGGTGCGGGATGATTTGCTGGCGGTAGAGGCAATTTTTTTACTTGCCGTCGCCTTAGTGGTGGTTTTTTTACTGGTTGAGGCGGTGGACTTCTTCTTGCTGCTGCTTTTGCTGACGGTATTTTTCTTCTTCCGTTCGCTTCCTTTGGCGGAAAGCGATTTTTGCGCCGCCGTGGCTTTCGTGTGACCGGAAGCGTGCGAGAGCGGCGAGAATGCTAATGATGAAAACAGCAAAGCACAGAGCGTGATCGACATTTTTTTTATTCGCGCCACTGAGCAATCCTCTGAGTATGGAGGCATAAAATTCATGCCTGGGTATGATTTACAAAACTCATCAATTCTAATCCATATAAACCAATAAAGTTAATAGCGATTTTGTATCTAAAATAGTGTTTCGTTAGCAAGTGCAAAAAAAAACAGCAATCGAAATACAATCAGCCAAAAAATGCACAGTTTTTTTGGCTGCGGGCTGCTAAAGTGACATTTCGAAGGCATCTTCTGCGCTCAGACGGTAAAATAGTAAAGAGTGAATAAAATGTTATTTTCCGTCTGAGGTCTGAAACGCTACAATGTCAGACTACATGTGGTATTCGAAGTTAAGGAAGTAAGACAATGAGCACAACTGTTGAAACAATCCAACGTCAGATCGCCGAGAACCCCATCCTGCTGTACATGAAGGGTTCCCCGAAACTGCCAAGCTGCGGTTTTTCCGCACAAGCTGTCCAGGCGCTCTCTGCCTGTGGCGAACGTTTTGCTTACGTAGATATTCTGCAAAACCCGGAAATCCGCGCTGAGCTGCCGAAATACGCGAACTGGCCGACCTTCCCGCAGCTGTGGGTTGATGGCGAGCTGGTTGGCGGCTGCGACATCATCATCGAGATGTACCAGCGCGGTGAATTGCAGCAGTTGATCAAAGAAACTGCGGCAAAATATAAAGAAGAAGAGCCGAAAGCGGAGTAATTCGCAGGCGGTTACGGCGTTAACCGCCTCCCGGCAAAAAAAGCGACCTGAAACGGTCGCTTTTTTTATGTGATTTATTCAGCGGCTATTGGCAGCGGCCAGCCGCCCAGACGTTTCCAGCGGTTGACGATTTCGCAGAACAGCTGCGCGGTTTGTTCCGTATCGTACAGCGCGGAGTGCGCCTGCTCACCGTCAAAGGCCATACCTGCCGCAATACAGGCTTTCGACAGAACGGTTTGACCCAGCGCCAGCCCGCTCAGCGCAGCGGTATCGAAAGTCACGAAAGGGTGGAACGGATTGCGTTTCAGATTCGCGCGCTCGGCGGCGGCCATCATGAAGCTGTGATCGAAGGTGGCGTTATGCGCGACCATAATGGCGCGGTTGCAGCCCGCGTCTTTCAGGCCTTTGCGCACCATTTTGAAAATAGCATGCAGCGCGTCATGTTCGCTCACGGCGCCACGTTCAGGGTCAGTCGGATCAATACCGTTGAACGCCAGCGCTTCCGGTTGCAGATTCGCACCCTCAAACGGCTCGACATGGAAATGTGCAGTGGTGTCCGGCATCAACCAGCCATCTTCATCCATTTTCAACGTGATCGCTGCAATTTCGAGCAGAGCATCAGTTTTGGCGTTGAATCCGGCGGTTTCCACATCAATCACCACGGGATAAAAACCACGAAAACGGTCGCACAGACCATTCAGTTGCGCATTGTCGGACATTAGAATCTCTTAACCTGAAAAAAGTAGCGCGCATTATGGCAAATTTTGCCAGGGGATGCAGTAAAAGCGGATAAAAGAACGGGCGCCGTAGCGCCCGTGGGGAATCAGTTGCCGAGGCCTTTGCCGGCATCTTTTTCTTCAATCAGTTCGATTTTATAACCGTCCGGATCTTCAACGAAGGCGATAACCGTGGTGCCGCCTTTTACCGGGCCGGCTTCACGCGTAACGTTGCCGCCGTTGTTACGAATACGCTCACAGGCTTCTGCGGCGTTGTCAACGCTCAGGGCGATGTGACCATAAGCGTTACCGAGATCGTATTTATCAACGCCCCAGTTATAGGTCAACTCAATTACCGCTTCGTCTTTTTCGTCACCGTAGCCGACGAAGGCGAGGGAGTATTTGTATTCGGTGTTTTCACTGGTACGCAGCAGTTTCATACCCAGTACTTTGGTGTAAAACTCGATGGAACGTTGCAGGTCGCCAACACGAAGCATGGTGTGCAATAAGCGCATAATTTCCTCTCACTGGATAATCGTTATTTAAAACAAAACATTATTTTAGTATAGCGGCGGATCCCTGCCGCTATCAATGCACGATTACAGTGTAGGGTAATCGGTATAACCCTCGGCGTCGCCGCCGTAGAAGCTTTCCGGACGCTGCGGGTTGAGTTCCGCTTTGCGCTGCAGGCGAGCCACCAGGTCCGGGTTGGCGATATACGCGCGGCCAAAGGCAACAGCGTCAATCAACCCTTTTTGGATCAGATCTTCGGCTTTTTCCGGCGTGTAGGCCCCGGCACCGATAATCACACCCTGGAAGCGGGCGCGCACTTTCTCACGGAACGTTTCGCTGTACGGTTCGCCACCGGCCCAGTCTGGTTCAGACATGTGCAGGTAAGCAATGCCGCGTTTGCCAAGTTCTTCAATCAGATACAGCGCATCGGCTTCTTCGTTCGGGCCATTATCCACGTTCTGGAAGGAACCAATTGGCGATACGCGGATCCCAATGCGGTCGGCACCCCATTCTTCGATAGCGGCGTCAACCACTTCCAGCACCAGACGCGCACGGTTTTCGACGCTGCCGCCGTATTGATCGGTACGGTGGTTAGAAGAAGGCGAAAGGAACTGATGCAGCAGATATCCGTGCGCAGAGTGCAGTTCAACCAGGTCGAAACCGGCTTCACGGGCATTGGCGACCGCCTGACGGAAATCATTCACAATTCCCGGGATCTCTTCGGTTTCCAGCGCCCGCGGCATAGAGGTATCAACGCGAATAGCATGACCGTTTTCGTCACGCAGGGAAGTCCGCGTTCCTGCGCTCAGGGCAGACGGCGCAACCGGTGCCTGGCCGCCAGGTTGCAGGCTGGAGTGGGAAATACGCCCGGTGTGCCAGAATTGTACGGCAATGCGGCCGCCTTCAGCGTGAACACCTGCGGTGATTTTTTGCCATGCGGCAATTTGCTCTTTGCTGTAGAGACCCGGCGCGCCGGCATAGCCCTTCGCCTGGGCGGAGATTTGCGTCGCTTCAGAAATAATCAGCCCTGAACTGGCGCGTTGACGGTAATACTCAGCCATCAGCGGCGTTGGGATATCGCCGGGCTCAATGCTGCGTAAGCGGGTGAGCGGGGCCATAAAGACACGGTTAGGGGCAGTAACAGCACCCACTTTCAGTGGGGTAAACAGTTTTTCTTGCGACATGGTGACTCCTGAGTAGACCGGTCGTCTAGTGATTCGATAAAATAAAACGCCCTTATTGTGCGGGCGTTGCAATCATAATTTTGGCGTGAGCCAGCGCGCTTTCCAGCGGCGTTGAGCTCTTTGAAATCTTGGCCTGGAGGTTCGCGCCGAGCCAAAGTGAATAGAGCACTTCTGCCTGGGTATGCGCCTCGCCGTCGAAGCGTAAACAACCGTGACGACGACCTTGTTCCAGCGCCTGTGCCAGCAGGTTGATGATTTGGCTGGCGCCCTTATTCATTTCTGCGCGCATGTCTTCCGACAGGTCGCACACTTCCGCAGAGAGCTTCACGGTTAAACAACCGCTAATTTTTCCCTGCTGGCAAAACTGGTTAACGGCCTGCTGATAGTAAGCCAGCAGGCGATCGCGATAAGTTCCTTCACCTGCGGCAAAGTGTTGCGCAAGGCGCTGGTGATAATCGGCAAAATAGCGTTCGAGCATCGCGACGCCAAAGGCTTCTTTCGAACGGAAATAGTGGTAGAACGATCCTTTCGGAACTTCCGCCGTTTTCAACAGTTCGCTTAAGCCCATTCCAACAAAACCGCGTTGCATGCAAAGCTGCTCGCCGGTGGCCAGAATGTGTTCGCGGGTATCGTGTTCACTGTGTTTGCTCATGGGGAAATAATTTAATAGACCAATCGGTCTAGTGCAAGTTTTTTTCGCCTGGCACGTTGACATTAAAGTTGCAGAGGCGGGCGTAAACGTCTTCAATGTGAAGAAGCGTCGTAAACAGGAGGCCAACGTGGCGGAGCAGCTGGAATTTTTCCCGGTGCAGAGTCCGTGCCGGGGTATATGCCAGAGTGATGAGCGCGGATATTGCCGGGGCTGTATGCGCAGTCGCGATGAGCGCTTTAACTGGCAAAAGATGAGCGATACGCAAAAGCAGGAGGTATTACGCCTCTGCCGACAGCGTCTGCTGCGCAAATTACGCGCAAACAAAACCAACGATGCCGAAGAACCTCAGCAGCCCTCACTGTTTTAACGGCAGAATTGCGTATACTCGTTACAAATTTTCGTTGAGGAAGCTGTTATGGTTCAGCGTATTACCCTGGCGCCGCAAGGGCCGGAATTTTCACGTTTCGTCATGGGATACTGGCGTTTGATGGACTGGAACATGTCCGCCCGTCAGTTAGTGAGTTTCATTGAAGAGCACCTCGACCTGGGCGTAACGACGGTCGATCACGCCGATATTTACGGTGGATATCAGTGTGAAGCGGCATTCGGCGAGGCGATGAAGCTTGCGCCGCACCTGCGCGAGCGTATGGAAATCGTCACCAAATGCGGTATTGCCACCACCGCGAAAGCCGAAAACGTGCTGGGCCACTATATTACCGACAGCAAGCACATTATCAGCAGTGCAGAGCAGTCGCTGATTAACCTGGCGACCGACCGTCTGGATCTGCTGTTGATTCATCGCCCGGACCCGTTAATGGATGCCGACGAAGTGGCAGAAGCATTTCTGAACCTGCATCAGAGCGGAAAAGTGCGCCACTTCGGCGTCTCTAACTTTACGCCTGCACAGTTCACGCTGTTGCAGTCGCGTCTGCCGTTTACGCTGGCGACCAACCAGGTAGAAATCTCGCCAATCCATCAGCCGACGATTCTGGACGGCACGCTGGATCAACTCCAGCAGCTGCGTATTCGCCCGATGGCGTGGTCCTGCCTTGGCGGTGGTCGCTTATTTAACGATGATGAGTTCCAGCCGTTACGCGCTGAACTGGCGCAGGTGGCCACAGAGCTAAACGCTGCCAGCATCGAGCAGGTGGTTTACGCCTGGGTGATGCGTCTGCCGTCGAAACCGTTGCCAATCATCGGTTCCGGTAAAATCGAGCGTGTACGTTCAGCGATTGAATCTCAGTCGCTGGAAATGACGCGTCAGCAGTGGTTCCGCATCCGCAAAGCAGCGTTGGGATTTGACGTTCCCTGAGCCATTTCCCCGACCTTCGGTGAAAAACGTGTCCCTGGTTTACACTTAACGGGGACACGACAGTAACGGAGGTCTCATGAAACGATTTACTCTGACGATCCTTGCGCTGGCTTTTTCAGCTGGCGCACAGGCTGCGGGTGACAATGTTGAAATGAATCTTGTCACATCCCAGAGCGTCGGCCAGTCAATTGGTAGCATCAAAATTAGCGAAACGGATAAAGGGCTGGAGTTTGCGCCCGATCTCAAGGCATTACCGCCTGGAGAACACGGTTTCCATATTCATGCCAACGGCAGTTGTCAGCCCGCCATCAAAGAGGGGAAAGCCAGCGCTGCGGAAGCTGCAGGTGGCCATTTCGATCCTGAAAAAACCGGTAAACATGAAGGGCCGGATGGCAAAGGCCATCTCGGTGATTTACCTGCGTTAATCGTTGATAAAGACGGAAAAGCCACCACGCCGGTGTACGCGCCACGCCTGAAGAAATTTGCGGACATTGAAGGCAAAGCGCTGATGATCCACGTGGGTGGCGATAACATGTCCGATCATCCCAAACCGCTGGGCGGCGGCGGGGCGCGCTATGCTTGTGGGGTGATTAAGTAGTTCGTTCGGTAATCGTTCCGGCTACCGGCGCCTGTTCCAGCTGCGATAATGAGCAGTGCAGTCGCCAGACAATCGACGCCAGTTCACGGGCGGCCGGCTGGTGGTGATGGGACAGTGCTTCGGAAATACGTTGTAATTCCTGTAATGACGTGGTGAGCGGGCGTTGCTGTACGCCGCGCTCGCTCATCACATCGCGCAGCAGGCTGATACAGAGATCCCGCACCTGCGAAAGCGGGTCGGAGCGCGCTTCCCAACTGCGTAATTGCCACACTACGTGACTACAGTTCAACAGCACGACCCCCCAGCGCAGCAGCCAGCGCCGAGCCAGTTCATCCTTACTGTTACTTAACTGACTGATATGATGGTAAACCAGCGACTCAAAATCGTGCTCGCTGTTGTTGGGATGGCGGCTGAGTTGATCAACGAAGTGACGCCGTAACGCACGAATATGGCGACGGCTTTTTCGCGCATCGGAGCCGGGTTTTAATACGGCAAAGGCCATCCATGCCAGCCCAACGCCGAGGATCTTAGCCAGATTATCATTCAGAAAATCCGCAAAGTCATAGACCGGCGGATTGGTCACGGCGATAAACGAGCCCATAAAGACAATCAGTTGCCCCCACAGCCCGGCGCGCTTCGGCATTTGTAATTTGAGTAACTGCATAGTGGTCAGCAGCGGAAACAGAAAAAGCAGAAATTGCCATAAATCGGTTATTTGCACCATCAGGCCAAATTTAACCACAAAGCTGAACAGAGAGAGCAGCACCAGGGTACGCATCAATAGCGTCAGTGAGTTAAACGGCGAAGGTGAAACGGAATAGAGTACACAGCAGATAGCCGATAACGTCAGCGCCGCAGCACCCGACTCCCATTGCGTGCTGATAGCCCACGCACCGACAGCCAGCAGGGCGCAGAACGTGCGCACGCCGTTCCAGGCGGCCTCCGCGTGGTCCGTATGGCGCATCAGGGCGGGCGCGGCAGGTACGGTAAATTCAGAAACGGCGGTCGCATTTTCCAGCCGCGATAGCCATCGACTGCTGCTGAGATACACTCGGCAGAAATACCGCAGGCGATCCCAGAATGCGCGATGACGGTAATCCTGCGGGTCGGTCGGAGCCAGCGGCGCAATGATCCGCGCAACGGTGTAGATATCGCAACCGGGCCGCGCCAGCGCCTGCAAAAGTTGTTCAATCACCGGGCGAATGTTCTCCGGTGGATTGGGCCAGTTGAGCAGCATGCGTCGCAGGCTGGAGATCACGCTGGTTAGCCGCAGTTGCTGGTGGAGAAGCGCATTCAACAGCGAGTTTTGCTGGCGAAAACGATAATGGCTCCAGAATGCCTGAATACGCAGCAGGTTCATGGTAAGAATCTGGCCGATGACGCTTTCATGGGCGGTGCGAATCGCATCGGTCGTCACCGGTTGCCAGAGCAGGCTGGCGTGTTCAAGCAGGCGAGCATGCATGTTTTTAAGCGCGGTCAGCAGTGCGGTGCCGTCGGACGTACTGGGCAGGATCATCATCATCAACCCGCCGCATAAAATGCCGACAATCACTTCGCAAACACGCGCCTGTGCGATAGTCCATAGTTCGGTGGCATCGGTGACGTTGATCACCGGGAAGGCGATAATGGCGCAGGTATAGCCCGCCAGTTGAAACGCGTAGGCCACATTGTTGGTGAACATCGCGCACGCCCAGGTGCAAAAGCTTATCCAGCCTGCCATACAGACTAAAAACAGCCACGGATCGGTTAAAGTATGACCCGCAATAATCACCGCCGCCCAGGCGCCAAACAGGCTACCGGCGATGCGACCAAAACTTTTGCTGATAACGCCGCCGACGGTAGGAAAACTCACCACCGCCGCGGAGGTCATCGCCCAGTAAGGTTCATCCAGTTGCAGGTAGTAGGCGATGCTCAGCGCCAGGCACATGGCGATACCGTTACGTAATGCGTATCGCCACTGCGCCGGGGTTGCCTTAAACCAGGGCAGTGACGCCAGGCTCAGACTCGGTAAGGTCATTTTTGGCTGCCAATCGACACGGAGCAGGTAGTCCCGGCGACCAGCACGACGTCATCCGGCAGGCTATCAAATTCGATACGCACCGGCACACGCTGCGCCAGACGAACCCACGGGATATTGGGTTTGATGTCGGCCACCAGGCTGCTGTCGCTTTCCAGGCTTTGGTCGTAAATCGCGCGACCAATGCTGTTAACGTGACCCTGTAACGTTTTGCCGTTGCTGTAGAGCTGAATAGAGGCACTATCGCCTGGTGCGATATGGCGCAGCTTGGTCTCTTCAAAATAGCCGACGACATAGAATGAATGACTGTCGATCAGCGCAAACACCGGTTGGCCCTGAGTGGCATAGTTGCCGACGCGTGTAGACAGGTTAGTAACCCAGCCGTCGACCGGCGCTTTGACGAGGGTTTGCGTCAGCTGCCAGCGGGCATGTTCAAGCTCTGCGGCGGCGGCATCCTCGGTGGCTTTAGCGGCTTTGACCGACATATTTGCGCTATCAAGATCTTCTGCTGAAATATAATTATGCGGCAGGTTCTGACGGCGCGTGGCTTCATGGTTAGCTTTCACAAGGTCGGACTGCGCTTTTGCCAGCTGCGCTTCGGCGTTCATCACGGCAATGCGCCACGGCGTTGGGTCAATCTCAAACAGGACGTCGCCTGCTTTAACAAACTGGTTGTCCTTCACATTCAATTTCAGAATGCTGCCGGAAACCTGCGGGGTAATATTGACCTGCTCTGAGCGGATTTTCCCATCGCGCGTCCAGGGTGACTGCATATAGTAGTTCCAGCACAGCCAGACCGCGATTGCCGCCAAAGCAGCAACCAGAAGCGTAGAGAAATATTTTAATTTTTTCATTTAGATAGCTTCACCACAGAACTAAAATCAGCAACGCGCCACATACGGACAGGGCAAACAGCGAGAGATCCATCAGCAAGGGATGCCAGATATCGCCCGCGTACATCCAGTCACGGAGTTGCTGGTGCGCAACCAGCCAGATAAGAAAGCCGAGCAGGACGGCTTTAAATAGCGGTGGGAAATAGATAGAGGCACCCACCATGAGGTCTTGCAGCGGTAGTCCCGGGAGTTGAAGAATCGACTTCACAAGCAGAAATCCTTTGCAATTGAAGAGTTAAGACTCGATAGTGAGCGTAACGCTAACGAAATGCAGACAATTTTAACACAGTGTAAATCATTGCTCTGCTTTGCGCGTATGCAGCAATACATTTGTTTTGAGTATTTAAATACTGCACACTATTCTAAAATCAGTATAATAACTTAGCAAGCTAATTATAAGGAGATGAAATTGGAATCGCCATTAGGTTCTGATCTGGCACGGTTGGTGCGCATTTGGCGTGCTCTGATCGACCATCGCCTCAAACCTCTGGAACTCACGCAGACGCACTGGGTCACGCTGCATAATATTCATCAGTTGCCCCCTGAGCAGTCGCAGATCCAGCTGGCTAAAGCGATCGGCATCGAGCAGCCGTCATTGGTTCGCACTCTGGATCAGCTGGAAGAGAAAGGGCTTATCTCTCGCCAAACGTGCGCAAACGATCGTCGTGCTAAGCGAATAAAACTGACTGAAAAAGCCGAACCATTGATTGAAGAGATGGAAGCGGTGATCAGTAAGACACGGGGCGAAATTCTTTCGGGGATCTCGTCGGAAGAGACTGACCAACTGGTTGCGCTCATCCATAAGCTGGAACAAAACATCATCGATCTGCAATCCAGAGATTGATTTTGTTCCTCAAAAGCCCTGCCAGAAGGCAGGGCTTTTTTACGCCTTATTCCCACACCACCACGCGGTTGCGTCCGGCTTCTTTTGCCCGATACATCGCTTCATCCGCCCGACGTACGCACTCTTCTACGTTAACCGTCAGGTCAGTGGCGGTGAAAACGCCCATACTGATAGTGATAGGCTCCGGCAGTTGCGATTGACTACTTTCAGCGTCCTGGCTGGCGATGGCGACACGAATACGTTCGGCAATCCCTTCGGCAACGTTCGAGGACGCGCCGACCAGCAGCAGGGCGAACTCTTCTCCGCCAATGCGCGCGGCAACATCATTTTGCCGAACGGAATCCTGTAGCACCTTTGAGACAAACTGAATCACCTTATCGCCCTGCAAATGGCCGTATTTGTCGTTGATACGTTTAAAGTGGTCCAGGTCGCTGACAATCACCGAGATAGGCTGCCCGGTAGCGACTTTTGGCATCAATGCGGTAAACGTGTCGTAGAAATAGCTACGGTTAAAAAGTTGCGTCAGCGGGTCACGAATCGAGTTTTGATACGAATGCATGTACCGGGTATTGGACTGGCGATAGAGCGTGAAGACATCGCAGAGCAGCACCAGAATCAGGAACATAGTGGAGATGGTTTCGAACAAACGGGCTTCATACCAGGTATAACCCGCACTATGCCCCGACGACATCAGCACAATCAGGGTAAAGATGTAGCAGGCGCAGAAGAAGGCTCCGCTGTACCAGAATATATTATTGAGCTGTGTCACAACCAGAATTGCCAGCAGAGCGATAACCCATAGGGCAATTAATACCCATCCCAGCTGGTTTCCCCACAATTGCGTAAACTGATAGGTGTTATTATCTACGAAATCGACGCTCAGCAATTCGTAATGACTGGAGTAAAGCCAGGATAATAACAGCATGCCCAACGTAAATAGTAGGATGCCTACGAGAATAATCGTATGGATTTTAAAGGTATGCATCTCACGTTTTTTAAATGCATGCAAAATGACAGCGAAAATAAAAAGAAACGCCATCATGATATTGCGGAAAAAATAAAAAATTAGCGTGTCGTTATAGTTAACCTTCGTCAAGCCGGTACACATAAACCAGTCCGGGAAGCTGTCCAGCGTGCCCAGCATCAGAATGGCTGAGCCCGCAAAGGCGAAGGCTATCGGCGTGAGATAAAGACGATGTTTATCGCAGGAGTATTTCATTACCATGAAGGCGGCAATCATGGCATGAAAAACCATTAAAAACATAGTCAAAATAGGGAAGAGCAACGGCGCAATCGTAGGTGTACGATGAATTATCGCCGCCGAAAAATGGTTAAGGATAACAATCCCTATAATACAAATGGTGAAGTAAACCAAAAAACGCTGTAACGGAAACTTCAATTTCATCAGCATAGACGACATTCCAATATTATTCGGAGTGAAAGTACTCTCAGCTTCACAAGGCATCCAGCCTGGTGGGATTAATCTTAGAGTAATTTATCCAAAGGAATATTGTTTTTGCGCAAATAATAATTGAACGGAATGACTTCTTTATATTCATGCCGTCAATAAATCTAAATGAGTCTGGAGATAGGTAAGGAAGTGTCAGCAACGAAAGGCAAGTAAGCGTGACCCGAGCGGGCCACGCTGAAAATCATTAACGCGGGGAAACGGTCACCTGGCTACCGTTGCTCGCCATCACGACGCGCTGGCCAGCAGAGAAGCGGGTATCACCCTGTTTCTGTACCACCATAATGGTGTTGCCGTCATCTTTGCGAATTTCCAGCTCAACACCCTGGGTTTTGTTCATCGCACCCTGGACGCCCTGGCCTGCTACGCCACCCGCGACAGCGCCGGCTGCTGTTGCCAGTGAACGGCCTGTACCGCCACCGATGGTATTACCGAGGAAACCACCCAGCACCGCGCCGCCGATAGCGCCAATGACGTTGCTATCATCACCGCCCTGAATCTGTACCGGACGCGTGTTGACGATGGTACCGTAGGTGACATTCTGAACCTGCTTGGCTTCGGAAGCTGAATAGACATCGCCGGACAGACCGCTGCTGCTAACGCACCCTGCTAACGATAAACCGATCATAGAAGCGGCCAAAACACGTAACATCATTTATGAATCTCCTGTTCACCAAGAAACGCTCTTGCGAGCATCCGTATCAGGTAATTATATGGTATTTGCTCATGGCAGGTTATATATTCTGCACAACTATAGGCAAATAATAACGTGGAATAACTTAACCAACGTTAAACACTCCTCCTGAAAACCGCACATTTTTTATCCAGGTGTGCAACTGCTGTATAAAATATCACTAAAAATTATTATTGCATCATAGCATTGGGCATTGCTTTATGGTGGAGTGTAATTCCACTGCTTATGCAACTAAGGAAGGCGTATGAAATCAGGCCGTTATATTGGCGTGATGTCGGGAACCAGTCTCGACGGGGTTGATGTTGTGCTGGCGGCTATTGATGAAAGCAGAGTGGCGCAACTGGCCAGCCTCGCGTTTCCCATTCCCATTGACCTGAAAGAAGCGGTGTTGGCCGTTTGTCAGGGGCAACAGCTGACGCTCTCACAGTTTGGTCAGTTAGATACACGTCTGGGAAGGTTGTTTGCCGATGCGGTACTGGCGCTGATGAAGCAGGAAAATCTGCGGCCTGAGGATATCGTGGCGATAGGCTGTCACGGGCAAACCGTCTGGCATGAACCAACGGGCGATGCGCCTCATACGCTGCAAATTGGCGATAACAATATTGTTGCGGCGCGAACGGGCGTCACGGTGGTCGGCGATTTTCGTCGTCGCGATATGGCGCTGGGTGGGCAGGGCGCACCGCTGGTGCCTGCATTCCACCACGCGTTGCTGGCGCATCCTGGCGAGCGACGAATGATTCTGAATATCGGCGGGATTGCCAACCTCTCTTTGCTCATTCCGGGTCAGCCGGTTCGCGGTTTTGATACCGGCCCTGGCAATATGCTGATGGACGCCTGGATCTGGCGCAATCTGAAAAAACCGTATGACAAAGATGCGGCATGGGCCAGCGAAGGCAAAGTGTTGTTGCCGCTGTTGCAGGAGATGCTCTGCGACCCGTATTTTGCTGCGCCTGCGCCGAAGAGCACCGGGCGCGAGTACTTCAACTATGGCTGGATTGAGCGCATCCTTGGGCAATTCCCGGCGCTACGCCCGCAGGATGTGCAGGCGACGCTCGCCGAGTTAACGGCCACCACCATCAGCGAGCAGGTGTTGCTTAGCGGTGGCTGCGATCGTCTGCTGGTATGCGGTGGCGGTAGCCGTAACCCGATGGTGATGACTCGCCTGGCCGGCATGCTGCCGGGAACGGAAGTCGCCGCGACGGATGAATACGGTATCAGCGGGGACGACATGGAAGCGCTGGCCTTTGCATGGCTTGCCTGGCGTACTCTTGCGGGTTTACCGGGAAATCTGCCTTCGGTGACCGGCGCATCGCAGGAGAGTGTTCTGGGCGCTATTTTTCCAGCAAATCCGCGCAAATAGGAGTTTGCTGAAATCATCCCGGCGTGCTGCACGATAAACTCAGGGAAAAGGGGGGATTCGCACCTCCTGTGGACCAGGAAAGTCGTAAGGCACGCCAATGAAAAAATTACTTATCGCTGTTATTCCTTTAATGCTGGCTGGTTGCAGCACCTACAACCAGTTTATGGAACGGATGCAAACCGACACGCTGGAGTACCAGTGTGATGAGAAACCACTTACCGTCAAACTGAACAATCCGCGCCAGGAAGTCAGCTTCGTTTATGACAATCAGCAGTTGCATCTGCCGCAGGGGCTGTCGGCATCCGGGGCGCGTTACACTGACGGCATTTACGTTTTCTGGTCGAAAGGCAACGACGCTACCGTCTACAAACGTGACCGTATCGTGCTGAATAACTGTCAGTTACAAAACCCTAAGCGTTGAGATTTTCACCCGGGCGGCGCACAATAACGCTACCCATTTCTGACAATCACAATCGCTATGTCCGATAACGACGAATTGCAGCAAATTGCGCATCTGCGCCGAGAGTATACCCGTGGCGGTCTTCGCCGCCGCGATCTTCCCTCTGACCCGCTGACGCTGTTTGAGCGCTGGTTGTCTCAGGCTTGTGAGGCGAAGCTCGCCGATCCTACCGCGATGGTGGTGGCGACCGTTGATGAAAACGGTCAACCTTACCAGCGTATCGTTTTGCTCAAGCACTATGATGAAAAAGGGATGGTGTTCTACACCAACCTCGGCAGCCGCAAAGCGCATCATCTGGAACAAAATCCGCGTATCAGCCTGTTGTTCCCCTGGCATACGCTGGAACGTCAGGTGATGGTCACCGGCAAAGCCGAACGTCTCTCTACGCTTGAAGTGGTTAAATACTTCCACAGCCGCCCGCGCGACAGCCAAATTGGCGCCTGGGTCTCAAAACAGTCGAGCCGTATTTCCGCGCGCGGCATCCTCGAAAGCAAATTCCTTGAACTGAAACAGAAGTTCCAACAGGGCGATGTACCGCTGCCGAGTTTCTGGGGCGGGTATCGCGTCTCTATCGAACAGATGGAGTTCTGGCAGGGCGGTGAACACCGTCTGCACGACCGTTTTTTATACCAGCGTGACGCGAACGACTGGAAAATCGACCGACTCGCGCCTTAAGGGCAAAATTGTTGCGTTAAGCGCTGGTGCTGAAAGGGCTGGCGCTTTATTCTATATCCCTTTCGCGTCAGGCGAAAAAGTCGTGTACCGACAGAGGTGCAGTCGTTTATACATGGAGAATTTGATGGCAAGCAGTAACTTGATTAAACAATTGCAAGAGCGGGGCCTCGTGGCCCAGGTGACGGACGAGGAAGCGTTAGCAGAGCGACTGGCGCAAGGCCCGATCGCGCTCTATTGCGGCTTCGATCCCACCGCTGACAGCTTGCATTTGGGGCATCTTGTTCCATTGTTATGCCTGAAACGCTTCCAGCAAGCGGGCCATAAGCCCGTCGCACTGGTAGGTGGCGCGACCGGTCTGATTGGCGACCCGAGCTTCAAAGCTGCCGAGCGTAAACTGAACACTGAAGATACGGTTCAGGAGTGGGTGGATAAAATCCGCAAACAGGTTGCGCCGTTCCTCGATTTCGATTGTGGCGACAACTCAGCCATTGCCGCGAACAACTACGACTGGTTTGGTGGCATGAATGTGCTGACCTTCCTGCGTGATATCGGCAAACACTTCTCCGTTAATCAGATGATCAACAAAGAAGCGGTTAAGCAGCGTCTGAACCGTGACGATCAGGGCATCTCCTTTACCGAGTTCTCCTATAACCTGTTGCAGGGCTATGACTTTGCCTGCCTGAACAAACTGCACGGCGTTGCGCTGCAGATTGGCGGTTCTGACCAGTGGGGCAACATCACTTCCGGTATCGATTTGACCCGTCGTCTGCACCAGAACCAGGTGTTCGGCCTGACGGTTCCGCTGATCACCAAAGCAGACGGTACCAAGTTCGGTAAAACCGAAGGCGGCGCGGTATGGCTCGATCCGAAGAAAACCAGCCCGTATAAATTCTACCAGTTCTGGATTAACACCGCCGATGCGGACGTTTATCGCTTCCTGAAATTCTTCACCTTCATGGACATTGAAGAGATCAATGCGCTGGAAGAAGAAGACAAAAACAGCGGTAAAGCCCCGCGTGCTCAGTACGTTCTGGCCGAACAGGTTACCCGTCTGGTCCATGGCGAAGAAGGTCTGGTGGCGGCAAAACGCATCACCGAAAGCCTGTTTAATGGCACCCTGAGCGCGCTGAGCGAAGCAGACTTCGAACAGCTGGCGCAGGATGGCGTACCGATGGTTGAGATGGAGAAAGGCGCTGATCTGATGCAGGCGCTGGTGGACTCTGAGCTGCAACCGTCTCGCGGTCAGGCACGTAAAACTATCGCCTCCAACGCGGTCACCATCAATGGTGAGAAACAGTCCGACCCGGAATATACCTTCAGCGAAAGCGATCGTCTGTATGGCCGCTATACGCTGCTGCGTCGCGGTAAGAAAAACTACTGCCTGGTGTGCTGGAAGTAATTCAGCGCGGCAGAAATGAAAAGGGCGTGAGAAATCACGCCCTTTTTTACATCTGTTGCGGCATATTGCCGGATGGCGCTTGCGCTTATCCGGCCTACAAAATCGTGCAAATTTTGTGTTATTTCAGACCTTCAGCCGCCATCGCGGCCGCAACGGCAGGTCGCGCCGCGACCCGCGCCATATAGGCCGCAATATTTTTATAACCGCTCATCTCCAGTTTTACCGCAAATGCCCAGCGCAGTACGGTGAACAAATACGCATCGGCAATCGTAAAGCGTGAGCCGCTAATCCATTCGCAATCGGCCAGCTCGCTATCGATATAGGCCATTTTTTTGTCCAGCAGCGTGCGAGCGGTCGGTTTGTAATCTTCCGGCGTATCCGGGCGGAACAGGGGGGTGAAGCCCTTATGCAGCTCGGTGGCGATGAAGTTGAGCCATTCCAGCGTCTTATAGCGGCTGATGCTGCTGACCGGTGCAAGTAGCTGACGGTCGGCGACGCTGTCGGCAATGTATTGCATGATGGCAACGCCTTCGGTCAGAACGGTGTTATCGTCCAGCTGGAGCGTGGGAACCTGCCCTTTAGGGTTGGTTTTCAGGAAATCTTCCCCGGTTTCAGTCACTTTCTTTTGCAGGTCTACGCCCACGAGCGTGAAATCAAGCCCACTTTCACGCAGCGAAATATGCGACGCGAGGGAACAGGCACCGGGTTTATAAAACAGCTTCATAGCTAACTCCTTCTGGCAGATGTCATCGGTTTTTTTATCTTGAGCCACGCAGAGGTGACGAAGGGCATTTCGCTATGTTAGTGCCAGCGGGGATAAAAAAAAAGCCGTTAACTCGCGTTAACGGCTCAAATTCAAATGTTTCCCGATGATATTACGCGGAAGCAGTTTTCTGCGCAGTTACGGTTTTGTCGTCGTCCTGAGTCATGCGATTCAGCTTCGAAGCAGTCAGCAGCATCAACACGGCGATAACGCCAGTGGCAATACCAATCTGCATGAAGACTTTACCGTAGACGTCCAGCGACATCAGCGGGTCAGTAACGTTCTCAGGCACCGCCATCAGGTTGGCTACGCGGCCAGCAATCAGCGCCGCACCGGCAGTGGTCAAGAACCAGCTACCCATAATGAAGCCCATCAGACGTTGTGGGACCAGCTGGGCAACCATCGCCAGACCAAGGCCGGAGATCATCAGTTCACCGATACTCTGCAGGCAGTAGCTCAGAATCAGCCAGTTTACGGAAACGATACCCGCGTCGGTGGCGAATTTCGCACCCAGCGGCAGTACCAGGAAGGCACCAGAGCAGAGCACCATACCGATAGCAAACTTGTGCGGCATCGGCAGACGGTCGCCCATCTTGTTGTAGATAGCGGCCAGAATCGGGCTACCGATGATGATCCAGAACGGGTTCAGCGCCTGATACTGTTCCGGCTCAAACGCGATACCCAGAATAGAATGCTCAACGTTACGGATGGCGAAGAAGTTCAGTGAGGTCGGCATCTGGCTGTAGAGAACGAAGAACACAATTGCTTCCAGCATCAGGATGAACGCCACAATCATTTTGCGACGAGCAGCACCCTGCATCGCAAACGCTTCTTTACCGAAGATAACCACGATACCCAGCGCAACCACGCCCAGCACCATACGTGCGACATCCTGGTTGTGCAGCAGCCAGGTCGCGATAGTGACCAGAATGACAACACCTACGATAGTCAGCAGCAGATTACGGTAGTTAATAGGCTCAAAGTCAGGTTTAGAACCGTACTGTTTCACCCAACGCTGGCAGAACGCGAAGTTGACGACGGTAATCAGCATACCTACAACGCTCAGTGCGAATGCAACGCTCCAGCCAAATTTCGCAGCCAGCCACGGGGTTGCCAGCATAGAGAAGAAGGAACCGATGTTAACGGACATGTAGTACATGGTGAATGCACCGTCCAGACGCGGATCATCTTTGTCGTAGCAGGTAGAAAGCAGGGATGATGGGTTAGCCTTGAACAGACCGTTACCGACCGCAATGGTCGCCATACCCATATACACGACAGCCGCGTCATGACCGGACCATGCAACCAGCGCATAACCAATCGCCAGCACAATTGCGCCCAGCATAATAACGCGTTTGGTCCCCAGGATTTTGTCGCCCAGCCAGCCGCCGATAGCGACTAAACCGTAGACCAGGGCACTGAAGGAGGAGAACAACGTAATCGAATCGGCTTCGGACATACCCAGTTGTTTAACCAGGTAGACAGCCATAATACCTTGCAAGCCGTAGTAACCAAAACGTTCCCAAAGTTCGATCGAGAAGATCAAATAGAACGCTTTTGGTTGTTTAAAAGCGTTCAAACTTACGCTTTCAGTTGGTTTATTGTTTGCAGTAGACACATATACCTCTTTTTTTACATCCCATCTTAACGGGGCGTTACTGGGCGGAAATTCGTATCGACATCCGCCTTTATAGTTATTCTGGAGGGGAAACGGGGAGTAATGTTCACTATCCAGTGCTTTCGCACAAGGCTTTTGTCATACTCTGTTACAAATACGTAAGTTACTACAAATGACCAGATATATAAATGTTATTTAGATTTAAATTTCACGCATCGCCATTAGGTAGCGTTTTACTCTGCTGACCAGGGCGAAAAATGGCGTAGTGACCATATCTTCTGCTGATTCGCTTTTGAGGCAGTGATATAGCCTGGATTCTGAAAAATAACTGGTTGATCGTCTTGTGTTATAAGGGTGACACATTGAATTGATGGGCGTTATATGAGCAGAAGATAACATTGAGATAACACAATGTTACCAGGCTGTTCAAAACCCAAGAGATATAGAAAATTTAGGTGATAAAAAAAGAATTAACCAGAATAAGTGTTTAATGCATGGCATTCACACCAATAATTTCCCATATTCTAATGATTAACAGCGTAATGGCGGGGATACAGCGGCGGCACCGAAGGAAAGAGGACCGCCTTCTAAGTCTAGATATCGACCTTCTCTTTGAATTCACAGAGATCTTCGATGATGCAGGAACCACAACGCGGTTTGCGGGCAATGCAGGTGTAGCGGCCATGGAGAATCAACCAATGGTGACAATCGACCTTAAACTCTGCCGGTACAACTTTCAGAAGCTTTTCTTCAACCTGCTCGACGTTCTTGCCGGGAGCAAACTGCGTGCGATTACAGACGCGGAAGATATGGGTATCAACCGCGATGGTCGGCCAGCCAAACGCGGTATTGAGCACCACGTTGGCCGTTTTGCGCCCCACGCCAGGCAGCGCTTCCAGCGCCGCGCGATCTTCCGGAACTTCACCTTTATGCAACTCAATCAGCATCCGGCAGGTTTTTATCACGTTCTCGGCTTTGCTGTTAAACAGGCCGATGGTCTTGATATAAGACTTCACGCCTTCCACGCCCAGCTCCAGCATCGCCTGAGGCGTATTAGCGACCGGATAGAGTTTCGCTGTCGCTTTATTGACGCTCACATCCGTAGCCTGCGCGGAAAGCAGCACCGCGATCAGCAACTCGAAAGGGGAGCTAAAATTGAGTTCGGTTGTCGGATGCGGGTTGTTGTCCCGCAGGCGGCTTAAAATCTCCAGCCGTTTTGCTTTATTCATCAGGCCTTCTCAGCAGTTTCAACGCCGACGTCCGTGGCGGGCACGGCTTTCGCCTTGCGTTGTTTCGTCCGTTCATCAATCAGATATTTAATCGCCAGCAGCATGCCCAGACCAATAAAAGCACCCGGCGGGAGCATCGCTAACAGGAAGGGCGTATCCGTATGGAATACCTCGATACGCAGTGCTTTCGCCCAACTGCCCAGCAGGCCGTCTGCACCGTCGAACAGCGTACCGTTACCCAATAACTCGCGAAGGGAGCCCAGCACAAACATGGTGCAGGTCGCGCCCATGCCGATAGCAAAACCATCCAGCGCCGATAACGCTGGCCCTTTTTTGGCAGCAAAGGCTTCAGCACGCCCCACGACGATACAGTTGGTCACGATCAGCGGGATAAAAATCCCCAACGACTGGTAAAGGCCGAAGGCGTAGGCGTTGATCAGCATTTGCACGGCGCTCACGACCGACGCGATAATCATCACGTAGATAGGAATACGAATCTCCGCAGGAGTCCAGCGACGCAGGCAGGAGATGGCAAAGTTGGTTAACGTCAGAACCAGGGTCGTGGCCAGACCAAGGCCCAGCGCATTGGTAGCTGTTGACGTCACCGCCAGAAGCGGACACATCCCCAGTAGCTGAACCAGTGCGGAGTTGTTCTTCCACAGCCCCTGGACAATAACCTCTTTTACTTCGCTCATGGTTTACTCTCCACAGGCCTGCAGGTTAGAAAGTTGATTCGGTAACGTTTGAGCGTACAGCCCGGCGCGTTTTACCGCATTGACTACGGCGCGAGGGGTAATGGTCGCGCCGGTAAACTGGTCAAACTGGCCGCCATCTTTTTTCACCGCCCACGTTGCGTCGCTCTCGCTGGCGATGGTTTTCCCGGCGAAGTGGGTGATCCAGTCGGAAATTCGTAGTTCAATTTTATCGCCCAGACCCGGTGTTTCGTGATGTTCAGTCACTCGGCTGCCCAACACGGTACCGCTGAAATCGGCGCCGACCAAAAGCTGAATGGCGCCAGAGTAGCCATCCGGCGCGGTCGCTTCCATCACGGCGGCAACAGCCTGCTCGCCCTGACGAGCGATATAGACCTTATGCGTGCCTTTCCCCAGCTCTGGCGCGGTAACCAAATAGCAGCTTTGCAGCAAATCGTTATTATAGCGGTCCGCCGGGATCACCTGTTGAAACAGCGCGTTCTGCTGTTTAGCCGCCTGATCGGCGATGGTATTTTTAGTCAACTGGTCGATAGCCGCCGTCAGGCCAGTAGAGCCTGCGGCAAACAGTGCCAGGGTTACCCCATGTTTACGCATCGTTTTTAACATCATTAATCCTCAGCGATGGCCGTAAACGCGCGGGCGCGTATAGTAGTCAATCAACGGTACGGTAATGTTCGCCAGCAATACGGCAAAAGCAACGCCATCCGGGTAACCCCCGAAGCTGCGAATCAACCACACCAGCAGGCCCGCCAGCGCGCCGAAAATCAGGCGTCCACGGTTGGTCGTAGAGGCGGTCACCGGGTCGGTCAGAATGAAGAATGCACCCAGCATGGTCGCGCCAGACAGCAGATGCATTTGCGGCGAGGCGACATTTTCCGGGTTAAACAGCCAGCCAAGCGTCGCGCAGACGGCGAGGCTCAACAGGAAGCTCACCGGGATATGCCAGCGAATGGCACCTTTCCACAGTAAAAACAGCCCGCCTGCCAGATATGCCAGGTTTACCCACTGCCAGCCAATGCCCGCCAGCGCGCCGTGATAAATGGACGATTGCATGATGCTGTCTGGCGAATGACCCGCGTGACGCGACGTTTTGAAGGTATCCAGCGGCGTGGCCTGGCTGATGCCATCAATGCCCATTTTCAGCGCGTTCATGTCCTGACCCGCAGCCGTATGGTCGGTGAAAATCACCTTTAATGCGTCGATAAAACCGGGTGTGTTGGCGGCAATTTCATGCGGCGGCAGCCAGGAGGTCATCTGCACCGGGAAGGAGATCAGCAGCACAACATAGCCAATCATTGCCGGGTTAAACGGGTTCTGCCCTAAGCCGCCATACAGTTGTTTAGCGATGATCACCGCAAAGGCTGTGCCCAGGACCACCATCCACCACGGGGCGAAAGGCGGGATACTGATGGCCAGCAGAATGCCGGTCAGCCAGGCCGAGTTATCCGCAAGCGTCGCGGCAATAGACTGCTTACGCAGACGCAATATGAACGATTCCGTTGCCCAGGCCGTCAGCGAGGCCAGCAGAAGCTGAATCAGGGTTCCCCAGCCGAAAAACCAGCTTTGCACCGCAATGCCGGGCAGGGCGGCCAAAATCACCAGCATCATGATACGCGATGTCTGGCGTTGGTTATGGGTATAAGGGGAACTCGCTATCTTGAAAACCATTTATTCCTCGTTTACAGCTTGCGCGGCTTTTTTCGCCTGAACGCGGGCAATCGCTGCCGCAACGGCCGCTTTGCGTGGATCATCATTGGCAGCCGACTCATTTGCGGCCTGTTGTTCGGCTTTACGCGCTTTGGCCCGTGCAATAGCGGCTTCGACAGCGGCTTTACGCGGATCCACCGTTTCCACTGTCGCAGCGGGTTCACTGGCCGCTTGCTGTTCCGCTTTACGCGCTTTGGCCCGTGCAATAGCGGCTTCGACAGCGGCTTTACGCGGATCCACCGTTTCCGCTGTCGCAGTGGGTTCACTGACCGCTTGCTGTTCCGCTTTACGCGCTTTGGCCCGTGCAATAGCGGCTTCAACGGCCGCTTTACGCGGATCAACCGTTTCTGTTAGCGCAACGGGTTCACTGACCGCTTGCTGCTCCGCTTTACGCGCCTTAGCGCGTGCGATGGCAGCTTCGACGGCCGCTTTACGCGGGTCTACCGCATCGCTTGGTTGTTTTTCTGCCTGGGCAGCACGGGCTTTCGCCTTACGTGCTTCGCGGGCTGCAATCACGGCGCTGTTATCCGGCAGTGCACCTGCTTTGATGATGACCGGCTGCGTGGCCTGCTGCTGCTTCTCTTTCACGCGCGCCAGAGCGGCATTAATCGCATCCTGATCTTTCGCCGCTGGCTGTACGGCTGCTTTTTTATGCCGTTCAGCGCGCGCCAGTTTTTCACGCTCAAGACGATTCTGACGTGCTTCAAAGCGGGCTTTCGCTTCTGCGGCACGCTGCTCTTCAAGACGAATTGCTGAGATTTCTGCTTTTTCCTGACGGAAGTACTGCACCAGAGGAATGCTGCTCGGGCAGACCCACGCGCAGGCGCCGCACTCGATGCAATCAGAGATATTATGCGCAGTCGCTTTATCGTGTTGCTGGCCTTTGCTGAACCAGTAAAGCTGCTGCGGCAGAAGATCGGCCGGGCAGGCATCTGCACAGGCGCTACAGCGAATGCAGCCTTTTTCTTCTTCGGGCTCGCCCATTTCCGATGGCGATGGTGCCAGCAGACAGTTGGTGATTTTGACCACCGGGACATCCAGCCACGGCAGGGTAAAGCCCATCAACGGGCCGCCCATAATCACAAGCTGTTCAGCGGAGGGGCAGAAACCCGCGTCTTCAAGCAGATGACTGACCGGCGTGCCCAGACGCGCCCAAACGTTACCTGGGCGGCTCACGGATTCACCGGTTAAGGTCACCACGCGTTCGGTTAATGGTTCACCGTCAATCACCGCGCGTTTCACTGCAAACGCGGTACCGACGTTTTGCATCAGTACGCCGATATCGGATGAGCGGCCGCCGTGCGGAACCTGCTTGCCGGTGAGAATTTGCGTCAATTGCTTCGCGCCACCGGACGGATATTTGGTGGGAATGACCCGCAGGCTGATATCATGTGCGCCCGCCAGCACCGCTCGCAGCATTGATAGGGCCTGCGGTTTGTTATCTTCAATGCCAATAAGAATCTGCTGCGGTTGCAGGATATGACCCAGGATACGAATACCTTCGATAACCTGCGCCGCACAATCCTGCATCAGCCGGTCATCCGCCGTGATATACGGCTCGCACTCCGCCGCATTGATAATCAGCGTGGTGATTTTATCGCCGCCGCCGCGCAGTTTTGTGCCGGTCGGGAAACCCGCGCCGCCAAGGCCCGCGACGCCGAACTGATGAATTCGCTCAATCAATTCTTCACGCGAACGATTCTGGTAATCGTGCCAGCCGTCGCGTGAAACCCACTGATCTTCGCCATCGGCATCAATGATGACGCTCATTTCCGGCAAGGCGGAAGGGTGTGCCGTGGCGTGCGGCTCAATGGCAACGACGGTTCCGGAGGTTGGCGCGTGTACGGGCAGCATTCGCCCCCAGCCGCGCGTCAACGGCTGACCACGCAGCACGCGATCGCCGGGCTTCACGCACAGCTCGCCTTCAGCACCAATATGTTGCTTCAGAGGAATGACGAAACGCTGCGCAAGGGGGACCTGGCGCAGCGGCGTGCCATTAGACTGAGTTTTCATTTCCGGTGGGTGAATCCCCCCATCGAAATCCCAGATTTTCTCTTTTCTGAACGCGGAAAATAACTTAAGCATGTTGTTCCACAGGAATATTACGTACCGGGATACTTTGCAGGTCCCATTTCCAGCTGTCGGTTGTGGTGGCGACCGGGCGCAGTTCAATACACTGGGTCGGGCAGGGCGCAACGCAGAGATTGCAGCCGGTGCAGAGGTCGCTCATCACCGTGTGCATTGCGCGGGTCGCGCCGACAATGGCGTCCACCGGGCACGCCTGAATGCACTTGGTACAACCGATACAGTTGTTTTCGTCGATCACGGCCAGCATCCGCGCCGGTTCCTGAACGGCGGTATCGCCGTCGACAGGTTGCGGATCGACGTTAAGTAATTCGGCAATTTTCAACATTACCGCTTCGCCGCCGGGGGCGCAGCAGTTGATTTTTTCACCGTTGCTTACCGCTTCGGCATAGGGACGACAGCCCGGATAGCCGCACTGCCCGCACTGGCTTTGCGGTAAGAGTTCATCAATTTTTTCAACAACCGGGTCATCTTCCACCGCGAAACGGCGTGAGGCGTATCCCAGTATGACGCCGAAAATCAGCCCTAAAACGCTGATAGCGGCGACGGCAATCCAGAAGGTCATCATTACAACTTCACCAACCCGCTAAAGCCCATAAACGCCAGCGACATTAACCCTGCGGTAATCAGCGCAATGGCGTTACCGCGAAACGGCGCAGGCACATTCGATACCACCAGACGTTCGCGAATAGAGGCAAACAGTACCATCACTAGCGAGAAACCGACGGCGGCGGAGAAGCCATACAGCGCCGACTGTAAAAAGTTATGGCCGAGGTTAATGTTGAGCAGCGCCACGCCGAGCACTGCGCAGTTGGTGGTGATCAGCGGTAAGAAGATGCCCAGCAGACGATAAAGCGCCGGGCTGGTTTTACGCACCACCATTTCGGTGAATTGCACCACAACGGCAATCACCAGAATAAAGGCCAGCGTGCGCAAATAAATCAGATTAAGCGGAATCAGTATCCAGGTATCAATCAGCCACGCGCAAATGGACGCCAGCGTCATCACGAAGGTGGTCGCAAGCCCCATGCCCATTGCTGTTTCCAGTTTTTTGGACACGCCCATAAACGGGCACAGCCCGAGGAACTTCACCAGGACGAAGTTATTTACCAGTACGGTACCGATAAAGAGCAATAAATAGTCAGTCATCATTCGACCTGTAACAAAAAAAGCCGCCTATTATCGACGAAAGTGCGTCCATCGACAACTGGGCAAGAGTGTGGTTATTAAGGGTTCACAAACGTACGCTTCACGCGAGATGAGCGTTTGAGATAGGGCACAATCAGCGCCGCAGCGGCCAACGGCAGCAATAACTGGCGTAGCGCGATGATGTCGGACACCGGTGCGAATGCAAACGCCTTAAGCGCCAGCAATAATGAGACCAGCAACCAGATAATATAGTGCTTAGGCACATTTTTACGGCGCTTAAAGAAAGCAATGGTCAGCCACAGGGTGTAATACCACATGGCAATCACGAATGCTAAGGAAAGAACCCAAAGGGCCAGATGCGTGCTGCTTTGTGCTTTTAACAGGTTCAGGATCTGCGGATTAAGCAGGGCGTTAACGAACATCAGCAGTTGCAGGCTAATGCTAAGCAGGGCGACCAACAGCCACGCCAGCGGGCCGAGCAACCATCCACCAATTCGTTCTGCAGAATTTGACGACATTTCGTCTCCTGATTATCAGCGTCAGTTATAAATATGGCGGTGGAGTATAAGCAACTGACGCTGATGATAACAATAGTTACTGCACGTAATGCCAAACGGATTTTGGCACCTGGCCGATATCGAACAAACGACCGCCAGAAACCAGCTCCGCCCGACGGTGATCGGCAGCGCGATACATATTGATTAATTCATTGGTGTCGGAAAGCGAATAGTTAAGATGATCATAAAGTTTTTCGAGATTGTCCAGCGAGCTGACTTTACGGAATTTCAATAAATAATCCAGGACGGTCATTTGTAGGTATCCATTTTATAATGTTAAATCACGCAGGGCCTGAAGGGGGCGCAAAAGCACGGCACCACAATGGCGCATCACTCAGTTTGACAACAAGTTTATCGACACCCGTTTTCATTAAGAGTTCAGCCCGCAACGGGCATACTCTCTTCAGGACGCTGTAATTATTTGGGTTATAAATGACAAATTCAAGAACAGAAAATGGCGTTATTGATATATCGCAGGAAATGACGTTATCAGGAAAAGCGTTTGGGCGCCCCAGGGCGCCCGGAGCGGATTAGCGCACGTTGCCGTGGCTGTTGATCACTTCTTTATACCAGTAAAAGCTTTTCTTGCGCTTACGGGCAAGGTTTTGCTGATGATCGACATAAACAAAACCATACTGTTTTTTGTAACCGTTCAGCCAGCTTAGCAGGTCGATGAACGACCACGGATAATAACCGCGTACATCTGCACCTAACGCAATCGCTTTTTCCAGCGCATCAATATGCATAGCTAAATAATCGATGCGCGGTTGGTCAACGATGTCACCGTTAACAATCGGATCTTTGGCACCGAGGCCGTTTTCCGTGATGTAGATGGGGATATCACCATAGCGTTGTTTGATAGCCATAATGCCGTCGGTCAGCCCTTGCGGCCAAATCTCCCAGTCCCAATCCGTATAAACGCCGTTGGGGTTACGGACAAATTTAAACAAGCCTTTAAAGCCAAATTCGCCGCCGCTATTTTTTTCGCCACTATGATTGGACTGCGTTAGCGTCTCGCCCGGATTGGCCGTCACGGTTTCGCGACGGTAGTAGTTCAGGCCGATAAAATCGCAGCGATGATTACGTAATAATTCATCATCACCGGGCACAAAGCGGGGCACGCCCCACAGGGCTTGCGTTTGGGCAAGAAGTTCAGCCGGATAGGTGCCTTTCAGCACCGGATCGTAAAGCCAGTGGGTGTGAATAGCGTCAGCCAGTTCGCTTGCGGCGGTATCTTCCGGCGAATCAGTGAGCGGCGTATGCGGTTGCAGTACGTTAACAAAGCCAATCTGGCCCTCGATGTTCATTTCACGGAAGGCTTTTACTGCCATGGCATGAGCGATAAAGACCTGGTGGCAAGCCTGAATCGCCCGGGCCGGGTCTTTCACCGACGGCGGATGGCTACCGGTAATATAGCCGTGACCGATAAAGACGATGGTTTCGTTAAACGTCGCCCAAAGTTTGACCCGTGAACCGAAGCGGGCGTAGCACAGACGAGCGTACTCTTCGAAGGCTTCCGCCGTTGAACGGACTTCCCAGCCGCCTTCATCCTGCAACGCCTGGGGTAAATCCCAGTGATAAAGCGTAATCATCGGCACAATATTGTGCGCCAGCAGGGCATCAATCAAATCGCTGTAAAATTTAACCCCGGCTTCATTCACCTCGCCACGACCATTCGGTAATAAACGCGGCCAGGAGATGGAAAAACGGTAGCTTTGCAGGCCCATTTCCGCCATCAGTGCGACATCTTCCTGCATACGGTGATAGTGGTCTACGGCGACATCGCCGTTGGTTCCTTGATAAGTCGTTCCGGGCAGGTGCGAAAAAACGTCCCAGATAGACAGCCCTTTGCCATCTTCATCGTGTGCGCCTTCGACCTGATAGGCTGCTGTTGCAGCACCCCAGAGGAAATCTTTTGGAAAAGCAGCCATGAAACTCTCCTTATCTGTGCAATAAGTTGAGTGTAAAGAGGGGACAGAGGGTGTTGCAACCGGTTTCAGAAACCGGTTACACAGTTGCGATCGCCGTCACTGTTCAGCAAACAGACTTATTTCTTTTGTACCGCCGCAATCGGCTCTGGTGGTTGGTAGTTATCAATATGGTGCGCGATAACAAGAAGAAGAACCGAGACGCTAAGTACGCCCCAACCGATCAGTTCAACGATCCGTGTAAAGACAATAGACATAGTAATTAAGACAATTTCGACAAAATTAATGATACGGACGAAGATCTTACCTCGCCTGGCGCGCAACGCAAGTCCTCAGCCGAAACGATTCATGTCTTTCGCTCATTTTTCCGATAATTACCCGCTTCTGTACGCCATAATGTTATTAATCTGTTGTTCATCTCCGCAATATGTTGTGAAATAAGAAATCGATTACACGGCGACGGGTGCTTCACCGGGTCGGACAAAAACAGCACAGATAAGAGGCTATTATGAGTGACAGTATTCGTGTCGGATTAATTGGGTATGGTTATGCCAGCAAAACCTTTCATGCGCCGCTTATCAGCGGAACGCCAGGGATGGAGCTGGCCGTGGTGTCCAGTAGCGACGCCGACAAAGTTAAAGCCGACTGGCCCAATGTCAGCGTGGTCTCTGAACCTAAACACATTTTCGCCGATCCCACTATCGACCTGGTGGTGATTCCTACGCCGAACGATACCCACTTCCCGCTGGCGAAAGCCGCGCTGGAGGCGGGTAAGCACGTGGTGGTTGATAAACCCTTTACCGTGACACTGTCACAAGCGCGAGAGCTGGATGCGCTGGCAAAAAGCCAGGGTAAATTGCTGTCAGTGTTCCATAACCGTCGCTGGGACAGCGATTTCTTAACCGTGAAGTCGCTGATCAACGAAGGCCGACTGGGCGAGGTGGCTTATTTTGAATCGCACTTCGACCGCTATCGCCCGCAGGTGCGTAACCGCTGGCGCGAGCTGGCAGGGCCTGGCAGCGGCATCTGGTACGATTTAGGCCCGCATCTGCTGGACCAGGCAGTAAATCTTTTTGGTCTGCCGGTCAGTTTGTCCGTCGATCTCGCGCAGCTGCGTCCAGGCGCGCAGGCGACGGATTACTTCCATGCGGTGCTGGTGTATCCGCAACGCCGTGTGGTGCTGCACGGCACGTTGTTGGCTGCTGCTGAAACGGCGCGTTATATCGTGCACGGTTCGCGTGCCAGCTACGTGAAGTATGGCCTCGACCCGCAGGAAGAGCGCCTGAAGAACGGTGAACGTCTGCCGCAGGAAGACTGGGGTTACGACATGCGCGATGGCGTACTGACGCGGGTAGACGGTGAAGATCGTGTTGAAGAGACGCTGCTCACCACGCCGGGCAACTATCCGGCTTACTACGCGGCGATCCGTGATGCGTTAAACGGTGCGGGTGAGAATCCGGTTCCGGCAAGCCAGGCCATTCAGATTATGGAATTGATTGAGCTGGGGATTGAATCCGCGAAACATCGCGCGGTGCTTTCTCTGACCTGATGAAGATAATGAAGAACGGGCGCGCAGCACACGCTGTGCGCCCGTTTTTTTATGCGCCTTGTACGCGTGCGCGCAGCGCGGATTTTTCAGCTTCCGACAGGAAAGCAATTTCAAGCCCGTTGATTTGCGCCTGACGAATTTGCGCAGGCGTCAGCCCGGCCGCCGGTGCCGCAACGCGATATTCATGCTGAATATCGATACCCTGAACCGCCGGGTCATCGGTGTTGATGCTCGCCAGCACGCCATGTTCCAGGAAGGTTTTCAGCGGATGCTGGGCCAGTGATGGCACGGTGCTGGTCTGGATATTTGACGTCAGGCAGGATTCCACGCCGATGCGCTGTTTCGCCAGGAACTCCATCAGCGCCGCGTCTTCAACGGCTTTGACGCCGTGACCGATACGTTCCGCACCCAGTTCGCGAATGGCCTGCCAGATGCTTTCCGGGCCAGCGGCTTCGCCCGCGTGCACGGTAATGCGCAGCCCTGCATCGCGTGCACGGTTGAAGTGGCTAAGGAACAGGCTCCCCGGAAAACCAAGCTCGTCACCCGCCAGATCCAGCGCGGTAATGCCGTCGCGATGCGCCAGCAGGGCATCCAGTTCGCGCAGGCAGGCGGTTTCGCCAAAGGTACGGCTCATGATGCCAATTAAACGCGCCTCGACGTTGAAATCGCGGCAGCCTTCACGCACACCGGCGATTACGGCCTCTACCACGCCCTCAACGGGAAGCTGATGCGTCATCGCCATATAGCCCGGTGAAAAACGCAGTTCGACATAGTGCAGACCGTTCCGGGCGGCATCTTCGATGTTCTCGTACGCCACGCGGCGACAGGCATCGAGGTTGGCAAGTACTTTGACGCCCCAGTCGAGTTTGCTTAGAAAGCTCACCAGGTCAGGTTCATTACTGGTGACCTGCACATGCGGAATTAATGCCTCAAGGCTGGACGCAGGAAGGGGTAAATTGTGCTGACGGCCAAGATCGAGAATAGTTTGGGCGCGAATATTGCCATCAAGGTGGCGATGAATGTCAGTGAGGGGGAGCGTAGTATCAATCATGGTCGCACTCTTTTTTAGATTAAGTGCGCGCTATTATAAAAACATTTCACTGCAAAAAGCTATTTGCGCAACGAAAAATTATCGTTGCGCAAAATCGTTAGCGTAACGTATTGATGGCCGCGATCAAACGCTCGACGCCTTGTTCTAATTTAGAACGAGGGCAGCCCGCGTTCAGGCGAATAAAGCCGTTGCCTTCCTCGCCATAGGTATAACCCGGCATGATCGCCACTTTTTGCTGTTTGATCAGCACATCCTGTAGCGCGTTGTCGTCAATGTTTAATGGACGCAAATCGACCCATGCCAGATACGTAGACTCGGGCATCGCCCAGTTCAGCTCCGGAAATGCGGTATTCAGCGTCTGCGCGATGTAACGCATATTATCCTGTAAATAGCTGCGCAGAGCATCCAGCCACGGCTCGCCTTCGCGGTAGGCCGCGATGTGCGCCACCAGTGCCGGTACCGATGGGGAAGAGAGGCCGTCGCGGCTTTTCAGCGCAAACAGGTAATCGTTGCGCGCGGCTTCGTCGGCTATCAACCCATAGGCCCCGGTAAAGGCCGGAATATTGAAACTTTTTGAACCCGATGTGAACAGTGCCCATGGGCTTCGCGCCACGTCGCACCACGGAGTATGTTGGTGGTTGCCCCACACCATATCCATGTGAATTTCATCGCTGATGACCCGCACACCATGTTTCTCACACAGTTCAGCCATCGTGTTCAGCTCATCGCGCGTCCACACTTTCCCGGTGGGGTTATGCGGGCTGCACAACAGCAGAATTTTGTTTTGCGGCTGCGCCAGGGCTGCTTCCAGCTTCACCATATCGCAGAACCACTGGTTATCGACTTTCTCCAGCGGCACGCCGACAATCGTGCGCTGATTGCCGGTAATGGTTTTGAAGAAGGCATCATACGCAGGCGTATGCACCACAATCCCGTCACCGGGCGCGGACCACTGGCGAATCATCTCTGCCACCATATAGATGACGGATGGCCCGTAAACAATGCTCTCCCGGTCGATCACGCTATGAAAACGGCGGGCGAACCAGTGCACGATGGCGGGTGGAAACTCATCGTTTTTCCAGCGGCTGTAACCGAAGACGCCGTGCGCAAGGCGTTTGGTCAGCGCATCGAGAATACAGGGGGCGGTGGCGAAATCCATATCGGAGATGGTAAACGGAAGCAGGTCGGCGTCACCAAAACGGTCGGCAACATAATCCCACTGGGTACACCATGTGCCATGCCGGTCTATCACCGTTGAGAAGTCAAACATGTGAAATCCTTAACTGTTAGCGAGGACGCTATTTTGCCCCTGCGAGCGGCAGGGGCAAAGGGCGTTTTATGCCTGAACGGTATTCATCAGCACCGCAATCTCATCTTTCACGGATTGCACCTGCGGCCCAATCACCACTTGCAGGTTATGCTGGTTAAGCTGTACGACACCAATCGCGCGGTTTGCTTTCAGTGCTTCAACGTCGACTTTTGACATATCCTCGACGGACAAACGCAGGCGGGTGATGCAGTTATCAAGAGAGACAATGTTTTCAGACCCACCGAGTGCCGCCAGGATAGCTGGGGTGTTGTAACCGGATTTACCGATAGTCCCGGTGACTGCTTTTTCGACGGCGCTGCTGCTTTCAATATCACGCCCCGGCGTTTTGATGTTAAAGCGGGTAATGGCGAAGCGGAAAATCGCGTAATAGGCGACGAACCACACCGCAGCCACCACCGGCACCATATACCATTTGGTGGAGAGACCGTGCAGAATACCGAAGACCACGAAGTCGATAACGTTGCCGTCAGTGTTGCCAATGGTGACGCCAAGAATCGCCATCATGGTGAAGCCAAGGCCAGTCAGCAGCGCGTGGATGACGTACAACACAGGAGCCACGAACAGGAACAGGAATTCCAGCGGTTCAGTGGTGCCGCCCACGACGCAGGCAATGACGCCGGAAATCAGCAGGCCTTTAATTTTGTGACGGTTTTCCGGGCGAGCGCAGTGGTACATCGCCAGTGCCGCACCCGGCAGGCCGCCGAGGAAGGCAGGCATTTTACCCTGCGACAGGAAGCGAGTGGCGCTTTCGGAGAAGCCGTGGGTATCCGGGCAGCTTAACTGTGCCTGGAAGATGGTCAATGCACCGCTGACAGAATGACCGCAGACATCCATCGTGCCGCCAGCTTCGGTAAAGCGAATCAGCGCGACCAGAATGTGGTGCAGACCAAACGGCAGCAGCAGACGTTCACCGGTACCAAAGATCATTGGGCCAAAGTCGCCTGCACTGTTGATAACATGACCCAGCGCGTTGATACCCATCGCAAATACCGGCCAAATCAAGGGGATCACCAGGCCAACCAGGCCCAGGACGACGGTAGTGATAATCGGAACAAAGCGAGTGCCGCCAAAGAACGCCAGCGCATCCGGCAGGCGGATGGTGTGGAAACGTTCATGCAGCAGCCAGACGATGATCCCGGCGATCACCGCGCCAAGAATACCGGTGTCGATAGACTGAATACCGAGGATATTCTGGATGTTATTGGCTTTCAGAATCGCGGCATCGGTGGTCGGCAGGATACCTTTAGCCGTCAGCCAGAAGTTGACCGCCAGGTTCATGACCGCGTAACCGACAAAACCGGCGAAGGCCGCAACACCTTTGTTTTCACGCGCCAGCCCCAGCGGGATGGCGATACAGAACATCACCGGCAGGAAGCTAAACGCGAAAGAACCGACTTTGCTCATCCAGATAAAGAGCGCCTGCAGGAACGGGGTGTCGAGCCACGGCAGGAGCGTGAGAACGTCATGGCTGCTTAGGGAGCTGCCGATCCCCAGCATGATCCCACAGAAAGACAGCAGGGCGACAGGAAGCATGAATGTCTTGCCAAGCTGTTGAAAGAACTCCCACAATGTGACTTTTTGTGCTGCTCTGGTCGTCATCGAACGACTCCTTGTACAAAAAATGGGTTGAAGATGTTGTGGAGCGCAAGATAAAACGTTTTACCCAATTTTAGTGCGAGTGAAATCACATAATGAAATGATGATAACGTTTATAAAGTATCTTATTAGGTAAAACGTTTTATCGATCACTTAAAAGGAATCGCCAGTCCTTATGGCAATTGCAAAAAAAGTCACGATCAATGATGTCGCTCTGGCCGCTGGCGTATCGGTGAGTACGGTCTCACTGGTACTCAGCGGGAAAGGGCGGATCTCCAGCGCGACCGGTGAGCGGGTATATCAGGCCATCGACCAGTTGGGCTTTGTGCGTAATCGTCAGGCGGTGTCTCTGCGCGGCGGGCAAACCGGCGTCATTGGGCTGATTGTCGGCTCACTGTCGTCACCGTTTTATGCGGAGCTGACCGCCGGGCTGACGGCGTCGCTGGAGTCGCAGGGCAAAATGGTTTTTCTGACCCAAAGCGGGCGCAAGGGGGAGAACATGCTGGCGCGTTTTGATGCGCTGGTGGCGCAAGGCGTGGATGGCGTGGTAATTGCCGGAGCGGTGGATCAAGCCAGCGAGCTGCGCGAGAAAGCGGAGGCGTCGAATATTCCGCTGGTGTTCGCTTCTCGTGCGAGTTATCTCGATGAGGTGGATTTAATTCGCCCCGATAACATGCAGGCGGCGCAGGTGGTGACCGAAGATCTCATTCGCCGTGGGCACCAGCGTATTGCCTGGCTGGGTGGGCAGAGCGCGTCGTTAACGCGTGCTGAACGGGTTGGCGGCTATTGCTCAACGCTGATTAAGTACGGCCTGCCGTTTCACAGTGAATGGGTTGTTGAGTGCGAATCCAGCCAGAAGCAGGCGGCTGAAGCCATCACGTCGTTATTGCGCCATAACCCGACCATCACTGCGGTGCTGTGCTACAACAATGTGATCGCCATGGGGGCCTGGTTCGGCCTGATGCGCGGCGGGCGACAAAGCGGAGAAGGCAGCGTCGAGAGCTATTTTGACCAGCGCGTCACGCTGGCGGCGTTTGCCGAAGTGCCGGAAAGTGCATTAGATGACGTACCGTTAACCTGGGTCACAACCCCGGCGCGTGAGATGGGCGAAAGCGTAGCCGAGCGAATTTTACAGCGCATTGAAACCGGGCAGACGTCAACCCGCAATGTGATTATGCCGCCAAGGCTGGTGGCAAGAAAATAGCCCCTCGAATGAGGGGCTACGTGGTTTACTGTGCCGGAGCCGGAGCCGGAGCCGGAGCCGGAGCCGGAGCCGGAGCCGGAGCCGGAGCCGGTTCGCTCGGCGTGACTGGCGGCTGCGGTTCACTCTCCTGAATGGCTGGCGCCTGCAAACCAAACATTCCCGCAAAGTCGTCCAGCGGCATTTTATTGCCGTTCAGCGTCACCTGGCCGTTAGCGTACTGCAGGCTGGAGGTCACCTGGTTGTCATCCGTGGTGGTCAGACGGAACATCTGGCCCATCGCGGCGAAGCCTTTAACCTGCTGGCTGGCCAGTTTCTGGGCCTCTTCCTGCTGATACCCTTCCAGTTTCGCAATCTGGGTCATAAATTCGGTCGCCATATCCATCGGGATAACCAGCTTCCCGTCGATTGATTTCACCAGCGTGTCCACCTGCTGCGCCAGCGTTTGTACCGGCTGAGTGGCCTGCGCGGGATCTTTAAGCAGCAACGACAGATTCAGGGTGGTTTCGCCTTTGGCGTTTTTCCAGCTGAGTGGCGCGACGGTAATTGACGGATCGCCCTTCAGCAGCACCGGCAGCGCGCTAAAGAACGCTTCGGTAATTTTTTCCTGATACAGTTCCGGGTTACTTTGCAGTTCCGGCTGAGCCAGCAGTGCCTGTGCCTGTGCATTATACTGCTGACTAAACTGGTGCCACGCCTGACCGTCAATATTGCCGACTTTCAGCGTCAGTTTGCCGCTACCCATATCCTGGCTTTGCAGCTTCAGGCTGTTAACGGCGTAATCGAGCTGGCTGTTCACTTTCTTGCCGTCAGCAGAAAGGTCGGATTTACCATCCAGCGTCATACCTTCCAGAACGGTCAGCTCTTTGCCTTCAACGGAGACCGCCACTTTATCCAGGCTGATTTTCTGGTTGCCGACGCGTTCGTCGAAGCTCGCCAGTTTGCTGCTGCCTTCGGTTTTGAGATTATTAAAGGTGAGCTGCACCTTCTGATTGTATTCATTGACCGCATTTACGAGGCCGCTTTCTGCTTCGCCGGTAAGCGACACGACGTTACCATCACGGTCTGCCGAGAGTTCAAAATCACCGCCGCTGAACGCCACTTTTTCAGCGTCTTTTTCATAGTTCAGCGGTTTGAGATTAATAGCTGAGTGGGTATCACCGCTATAACTGATACGGGTGTCTACCACAAACGGAGTTTCACCTTTGGCGATATCAAACAGCGGTTTGGTCACGTCATTGTTCACCAAAGTGGTATTCACCGAGGCCATAGACGGAACGAGATTAAATCGTTTTAACGCTGCCAGAGGGAACGGGCCGTGGTCAACATCTTCGTTAAACACGACACTCTGGCCCGGTTTGAGCAGGGCTTTATCTGCGCCGGCAATCGGCTTAACCACCATTTTCAGTTGGCTGCTAAAGATGCCGCGCTGGTAATCCTGATAGCTCAGCTCCAGGCCTGCTTCCGGTGCGGTACGTTTCAGTTGGTCATTGGCCTGCGCCACCATGTCCGCAAAACGACTTTCCAGCTGTTTCCCGGTGTACCAGGCACCACCTGTCCAGATAACCCCTAACGCAACAACAACCCCAACAGCGACCAGCGATTTTTTCATAGCATTTATCCATAAAATGAAACCGGGCGAAATCATATCGCCCGGTTATGTCATAAGGCTGTGTTTAAGATTAGCAAGCCCACGCTAAAACTTCAGTATTTACTTCAGCTTATTATAGACTCGCGCCAGTTTGCCGTTGCCGCTCACCTGAACCGGTGATTCTGCCGCGCTGATAAACGCGGATTCGCCTGGCTTCAGGGTGAGGGATTCTTCGCCTTTACTCAGGACGGCTTCACCTTCCAGGCAGAACAGGATCGCGGCGCTCTGCTGGGCGATAGCTGTCGGCTGCGCGCTGAGATCGTGCAACGAAAACGCGAAGTCGTCGACCGGAATTGGGAAGTCCAGTTCAGAACCGTTTTTCACCGGTTGGGTGAGCAGCTCCGCCGCCGGTTTAGCCTCAAACTTCACGTTTGCCACCAGTTCCGGAATATCAATGTATTTCGGCGTCAGCCCGGCGCGCAGCACGTTATCGGAGTTGGCCATCACTTCCAGTGCGGTACCCTGAAGGTAGGCGTGCGGCGTTTCAGCAAACAGGAACATCGCTTCGCCCGGCTTGAGTTTCACCACGTTCAGCAGCAGCGGTGAGAACAAGCCGCTGTCGTCCGGGTAAAATTCTGAAATGACGCGGATGGTCTGCCACGGCTTGCCTTGCTGGCTCTCCAGTGCGGAGCGCAAGATTGCCAGCGCGCGCGCTTTCTCTTCGCCCTGCATATTCAGCAGGCTGGCGAAAAGGGCGCTCAGACGCTCGCCGTTCGGCTGTTCGAGGAAATGGGCAATGGCGGTATGCGCCCCGGCAACGGGTTGCAGCAGTGAAACAATCTCGCTGAATTCGCGAAACGCGTTCATCGCCAGGAAAGGCGTCAGGGCAAAGACCAGCTCCGGCTTATGGTTCGGATCTTTATAGTTACGTTCAGCCGCGTCCATGGCGATACCCGCCGCGTTCTCTTTGGCAAAGCCAATTTCCGAGGCGTGTTTGTTTGGGTGTACCTGAATGGACAGCGGCTGCGCCGCGCACAGCACCTTAAACAAGAACGGCAGCTCGCCAAAACGGTCGGCGACCTCGCGGCCCAAAAGAGTGGCTTTGTCGGCGTCAATCACGTCGCGCAGTGAACGTACGGTTCCCTGGCTATCGGTAATTTTTGAGCTGCTCTTCGGATGCGCGCCCATCCAGAGTTCTGCCATGGGCAGATTGTCCGGGTTGGCGATGCCGTAGAGTTCCGTTAACGCACTTTTACTGCCCCAGGCATAGTTTTGCACTGAGTTGATGAGTTTTTGCATTATCAAGCCCTGTATCAATGTGGATTCTTTGGCGGTATTAAAGCAATAAATGTGCTACGGCGTCACCGGAAAAATAAAAAGTCGTACTAGTCTCAGTTTTTGTTAAAAAATTGTGTACGATAGGGTGACTCGCTTTTGAGCCGGGCAAATGGATATGTGCTCTGCATGTTTGCCCTACATTCCCTAATGGGTAGAAAACATCACCTGAAGCAGTAAGTGAGAATACAATGTCGAACAAACCTTTTTACTATCAGGATCCTTTTCCACTGAAAAAGGATGAAACCGAGTATTACCTCCTCAGTTCCGATTACGTCAGCGTTGAAGAATTTGCCGGCCAGGAAGTGCTGAAAGTTGACCCGCAAGCCCTGACGCTCCTCGCTAAACACGCATTCCACGATGCCTCTTTTATGCTCCGTCCTGCGCACCAACAGCAGGTTGCCGATATCCTCAGCGACCCGGAAGCCAGCGAAAACGATAAGTACGTTGCGCTTCAGTTCCTGCGTAACTCTGATATCGCCGCTAAAGGCATTCTGCCAACCTGCCAGGACACCGGCACGGCGATTATTGTCGGTAAAAAAGGCCAGCGCGTGTGGACCGGCGGCGGTGATGAAGCGGCGCTGTCGCGCGGGGTGTATGACACCTTTATTGAAGATAACCTGCGCTACTCGCAAAACGCCCCGCTGGACATGTACAAAGAGGTGAACACGGGCACTAACCTGCCGGCGCAGATTGACCTCTACAGCGTCGATGGCGACGAATACAAATTCCTGTGCGTGGCGAAGGGCGGCGGTTCCGCTAACAAAACCTATCTTTATCAGGAAACCAAAGCGCTGATTACCCCGGCGAAACTGAAAAATTATCTGGTTGAGAAGATGCGCACCCTGGGTACAGCGGCCTGTCCGCCGTATCACATCGCCTTCGTGATTGGCGGTACTTCTGCCGAAACGACGCTAAAAACCGTGAAAATGGCCTCGACCAAATATTACGATGGTCTGCCGACGGAAGGGAACGAGCACGGCCAGGCGTTCCGCGATATCGAACTCGAAAAAGAGTTGCTGATTGAAGCGCAAAACCTCGGCCTGGGCGCGCAGTTCGGTGGCAAATACTTTGCTCACGACATCCGCGTGATCCGTCTGCCGCGTCACGGCGCATCCTGCCCGGTGGGCATGGGCGTTTCCTGCTCGGCGGACCGTAACATCAAGGCCAAAATTAACCGCGACGGGATCTGGATTGAAAAACTGGAGAGCAACCCAGGGAAATATATTCCGGAATCGCTGCGTAAAGCGGGAGAGGGCGAAGCGGTAAAAGTTGACCTGAACCGCCCGATGAGCGAAATCCTCAAGCAGCTGTCGCAATATCCGGTTTCCACGCGTTTGTCGCTTTCCGGCACCATTATCGTAGGGCGCGATATCGCGCACGCGAAACTGAAAGAGCGCATGGACAGCGGTGAAGGCCTGCCGCAGTACATTAAAGATCACCCGATTTACTACGCAGGCCCGGCCAAAACGCCGGAAGGTTATGCCTCGGGTTCGCTTGGCCCGACCACCGCAGGGCGTATGGATTCCTACGTTGATCAGCTCCAGTCGCACGGCGGCAGCATGATCATGTTGGCGAAAGGTAACCGGAGCCAGCAGGTCACGGACGCGTGCCACAAGCATGGCGGTTTCTACCTGGGCAGCATCGGCGGCCCGGCGGCGGTGCTTGCGCAAAGCAGCATCAAGAGCCTGGAGTGTGTGGAATATCCTGAACTCGGGATGGAAGCCATCTGGAAAATTGAAGTTGAAGATTTCCCGGCGTTCATTCTCGTCGATGACAAGGGAAATGACTTCTTCCAGCAGATTCAGGCCTCACAATGCACCCGCTGCGTGAAATGAGTTAGCCGCCCTACGGGGCGGTTTTTTTATGCTTAAAGGCGTAAAACCTTCCATAATTAATAATGGTTTGCATGAGCAATGTCACTTCACAATCACTTTGTAATCAAGGAGAAAGTAATGACAACGACACGCCGCGAGAACGATTCAATGGGTCCCATTGATGTGCCTGCCGATAAGCTCTGGGGCGCACAAACCCAACGATCACTGGAGCATTTTCGCATCTCTACGGAGAAAATGCCGGTCTCGCTGATCTACGCTCTGGCGCTCACCAAGCGTGCGGCAGCGAAGGTAAACCAGGATTTAGGCCTGCTGGCGGCGGATAAAGCAGACGCCATTATCCGTGCGGCGGATGAAGTGCTGGCGGATAAACATGCCGATGAGTTCCCGCTGGCTATCTGGCAAACCGGTTCCGGTACGCAGACCAACATGAATATGAATGAGGTACTGGCCAACCGTGCGAGCGAACTGTTGGGCGGCGTGCGCGGTATGGAGCGCAAGGTTCACCCCAACGACGATGTAAATAAAAGCCAGAGCTCAAACGACGTATTCCCGACGGCAATGCATGTCGCGGCGCTGATTGGCCTGCGCGAACAGCTGATCCCGCAGCTGAACGTGCTGAAAGAGACGCTGAAGCAGAAATCGTATGCCTTCCAGGATATCGTCAAAATTGGCCGCACCCATTTACAGGACGCCACGCCGTTGACGCTGGGGCAAGAGTTCTCAGGCTGGGTGGCGATGCTGGAACACAACCTGAAGCATATTGAACTCAGCCTGCCGCACGTCGGCGAGCTGGCGCTGGGCGGAACGGCGGTGGGTACCGGGCTGAATACGCATCCCGAATATGCGGTACGCGTGGCGAAAGAACTGGCGGAGTTTACCCATCAGCCGTTTATCACTGCGCCGAATAAATTCGAAGCGCTCGCCACCTGTGATGCACTGGTTCACGCCCACGGCGCGTTAAAAGGCTTAGCGGCGTCGCTGATGAAAATCGCCAATGATGTGCGCTGGCTGGCGTCTGGCCCGCGCTGCGGTATCGGTGAAATCGCTATTCCGGAGAATGAGCCTGGTTCTTCCATCATGCCGGGTAAAGTCAACCCGACTCAGTGTGAAGCGATGACTATGCTGTGCTGTCAGGTGATGGGCAACGATGTCGCCATCAACATGGGCGGGGCATCGGGTAACTTTGAACTGAACGTCTATCGTCCGATGATCATTCATAATTTCCTGCAATCCATTCGCCTGCTGGCGGACGGCATGGAAAGCTTTAACGAGCACTGTGCGGTGGGCATTGAACCGAACCGCGAGCGTATTAATCAGTTGCTTAATGAGTCACTGATGCTGGTCACCGCCCTTAATACGCATATTGGCTATGACAAGGCTGCCGAAATTGCCAAGAAAGCGCATAAAGAGGGGCTAACGTTGAAAGCCTCCGCGCTGTCTCTGGGCTACCTCACCGAAACTGAGTTTGATAGCTGGGTTCGCCCGGAAGCCATGGTCGGCAGCATGCCTGCGAAAAGTTAATCGGTCGCCAGCCATAGGTGCAGCCGTGGAATAATCAATTGTAGCGGCTGCGCCTGCGGTTTATGGCGATACTGAACGTTATCTGCATCGTAATTCAGCAACTCGCCTAAATCGGGCACGCTGACGGCACCTTGCCCGGAAACCAGCGCAATCAGCGGTGCAGGGCAGGCATACTGAACCTGTTTTTGTTCTCCCGCGTACCACACGCGGGCTATCGGTTGTACCTTCACTGGCCGTTTAATTTTGAGCCTTGCCTTTTGTGGCAGCGACGCCACGTCCTGATACTCCCGCTCCAGCTTCGTCTGCCACTGTTCGCGCGTCCACGGCGGGACGGCGCGCGGCGATTGCAGGCTTTTTTCCAGCTGCGCCAGCACCTCATCGCGGGTTAAATTCTTAATGATATGTTTATTTGCCCAGCCGAATCGAATGGTGCTGGGGTCATCAAGCAATGTCAGCGTGCGATAGGCATTGAGGGTGATAAGCCCCGGAAGATGACGATGCACCCAGTCGAAGCGGGCAACAGAAGGGAGCCCGGAATCAACGGTTATGATCTTCTCAAACGCTGCCTTCAGAGTATTCACGCGCAAAATTCGCTCGCGCAGCGCCTCGTGTTGTGACGTTGTCACGTGAAGGCAAATGGCGCCGGGCAGGCGCACGGCGGCTTTACTGCTGCGGTTTTCCGACTGCTGCTGAATAAACAGATGCCCGAAATGCGATAGCGCCATGGCCAGCGCAGTTTTACCAATATGCTGCACGACCTGAATTTCTGACAGCGGGGCGTGTTCGTCCTGTTTACGCACCTCCGGCAGTTCAAAAATGCGGGCGGCCAGCAAACGGCATTCGGCGAGTTGTTCACGCACGGCGAGCAACTCACGCTCAAGCTGACGAAATGTACCGGTTAAACGTTCAACGAGGTCATAGCTGGCCATTTTTCACCTTAGTTACAACATACTTTTTAATTATTGCACTATAGCCCGGCATCGGGCTCCGTGCAAATCGGCGTCAGGCAGCGGGGGGAAAGGTGATGTGGTGATATACGGGCCAGTGAAGGCTGAAGTTCGCGCCGCCCAGTTCGCTATCGTCGCAACGGACTTCACCGCCCATCGCCACCGCAATGGAGTGCACGATTGCCAGACCTAGCCCACATCCACCGGTGGCACGATCGCGGCTGGGATCAAGGCGGACAAACGGCTCGAAAACCCGTTGCCTTTCGGACGGCGCGATGCCGGGGCCATCATCCTCGACGCGTAAACAGGCGCGGCTGCCGTCAAGCGTCAGGCTGATTTGAATCTGCTTCTGACTGTAGCGCAGGGCATTGTTGATCAGATTATCCAGCACGCGCTCTATCAGACGCATATCCAGCGCGCCATAGTCGCCGGGCATTAGCTGCTTCAGCGAAAGCGTACGCTCGGGCGTGACGGCCTGAACATCTTCAACATGCGATGCAATCCAGACGGCCAGGTTAGGCGTAGTGAGAGACAGCTCGGTTTGTGGGCGGTCGAGGCGGGCGTAAGTCAGCAGTTCCTCAATCAGCGCTTCCAGTTGACCAATATCGCGATTCAGCGCCTGGGATTCCGCCGTGCTCAGGTTTTCGCTCATCTCCAGGCGATAACGCAGCCGCACCAGCGGCGTACGCAGTTCATGCGCGATCCCGTCGATAAGCTGTTTCTTACTGGCAATCAGCGCATTGATGTTATCGGCCATCTGGTTAAAGGCCACGCCTAAACGCTCGAAGCTCGACATACTGTCAAAATGAATGCGTTCTCCAAGATGGCCCTCGCCAAAACGTTGCGCGGCGCTCTCGAGGCGCAGCATATCCTGCCAGTGCGGGCGCATCCAGATAAATACAGGGAAGGCCAGTGAGATGGCGATAAACGCCATCAGCGCCACATCGAACAGGCGCATCTCATGCAAAAAATAGAGATAGGGCACCGGGCCGACCGCCAACACATAATGGCTGCGAGGAATACGTTGAATGAAGGTGTACTGATCGTCGAGCGCAACGATATCGCCTTCACGCAGGTGTTTCATCGACACTTCAGCGAGGTGGAATTTATTCAGTGGCTCAATGCGCAAATCAAAGGAGAGGTTAAGATCCAGCTCTTTTAACGTTTTGCTCCAGTCACGCGGCGGGATTTCGCGCAGTTCGCTACGCATCAGATAAAGCGAGCTTTTCATCAAATCGTCCAGCGACTGCCGGCCTGCGCGTTCGGCGGTAAATTTATAGACCAGCCCAACCAGCATGGTCATCACCAAAAAGCAGACAAACAGCAGCAGGTAAAACTGCACGAACAGTTTTTTCATTCAAATTATCCACCGAGTTTTCGGAGCATTAATGGGTCGTAATTAACGAAAAACGTTGCGTAAATCTGGCCTGGATTGGCTCCATATTATAATCTACTCGTTACGTTTTCTGCTCCCTGACAATGAGTAACAGAGTGTTATCTCTGAATTAAAAAGGCACAGCTATGCAGGCATTGTTGATCATTGATATGCAAAATTTTGTTGAAGACCGTATTGCTCAAGGGGTTGAATTCGCGCCTTCAGGCTGTATCGAAAATATGATAGAGGTCGTCAGGCATTTTCGGGCGCAAGGTAAACCGATTATTCATATTCGACATGAATCGAATGTATCAGGATCGACGCTGAGCAAAAATAGTTTCCATGCTGCGCCGATACCCGCATTTGCGCCACTGAAAGGGGAAACGGTCTTTATCAAAAGCACTTCATCAGCATTTGCATCGACAGAACTCTGTTCGTACCTGCAAAGTGCAGGCCTACGCGACGTTGCGGTCATCGGTGCTGTCGCAGGATATTGTGTGAACTCAACTGTTCGCGCTGGCGCTGATTTGGGCTTTAAAATGACTGTTATCCGTGATGCAATCATCAGCTTCTCTCTTCCTGAGGTCGGTCTTAAGGCACCAACAGTGCTGGATGTCACACTTGGCCTGCTTGATGGTGAATTCGCGCAACTTGTGGCCACTGAAGAGCAGTGCTCAGTTCATTGATTTGTATTATCCCAGGCATGTGGTGCAAACAAATAGCCTTTATTGCGGACCGTTTTAATCCGATAAGGCTCTGTCGCGCTATCCAGCAACTTTTTACGCAGCCGTGAAATCGCCACGTCAACGCTGCGGTCCATGCCATCGTAGCTGACGCCGCGCAGATTTTTCAGCAGCGCGTCGCGGTCCATAATTTGCCCCGCATGGGTCGCAAGCTCCCACAGCAGGTCAAAATCGGCGGTAGAAAGGGCAATGGATTCGCCGCTCAGTTCGACCTGCCGGTTAACCGGGTCGATGAACAGCGTGCCGAAGCGGATCCCTTTATGCGCCGTCATGGCGGGTTGTGGGGTAATTCCAGCGGAGGAAGGGGCATGCTGGCGCAGATGCAGACGTACGCGAGCGAGTAAAACGGCGGGCGGAGTCGTTTTCAGGATGTAATCGCTGGCGCCCATTTCCAGAGCAAGAATGTGGTTCATATCGCTGTCGAGCGACGTGAGCAAAACGATGGGGCCCTGAAACTGACCGCGCAGGTCGCGGCACAGGGTCATGCCATCTTTACCGGGTAGCATGATATCCAGCAGAACGAGATCGGGTTGCTCTCGGGCAATGGCCGCTTCGGCAGTATCGCCGCGCGGTTCGACCACAACATCCATATCGTGCTTTGCCAGATACGCGGCGATCAGTGCGCCAACGTCTGGATCATCCTCTACGAAAACGATCTTGTTCATGTGCTCAGATGTGCTCAAAAGAATTAACATACACCCGCAGTGCGTAGCCTTCCATTAATCATTCATAAACAACATAAATTCAGCTATGCTGCGAACACATCTTGTTGGTTGGCTGAAGAAAAATGGCACTGCTGATTAAGGCGCTATTGGGTGCGCTGGTGGTCTTGCTGATAGGGATTTTGGCAAAAACAAAAAATTACTACATTGCCGGGTTAATCCCGCTGTTTCCGACCTTTGCGATGATTGCACACTACATTGTCGCCACCGAGCGCGGTACGGAAGCGCTGCGTGCCACCATCGTGTTCGGCATGTGGTCAATCATTCCTTACTTTATCTATCTGCTCACTCTCTGGTACTTCACCGGTTTTCTGCGATTGCCTCTGGCGCTGGTCGGGGCGGTGGCGTGCTGGAGCCTGAGCGCCTGGCTATTAATTCTGGTCTGGAGCCGCTTCCATTAAGCGAGCGGTCGCCCGCCGTCGACGGCAAAGGTGCGTCCGGTCACGTAACAACTGGTGAGCAGATAATCGACCAGATCGATAATCTCTTTCTCACCAGGGGCAATTTTCATCAGTGATTTATTCAGGGCCTGCTGGCGGTAAGCTGCGTCGTCGGTTTCATTGAACAAGATCAGCGACGGCGCGATGGCATTCACTTTGACTTCCGGCGCCAGTTTTTTAGCAAACGAGCGGGTCATATTGTCGAGCGCTGCTTTGCTGGCAGCGTAGGCGATATGTTTATCGCTGCCGCGTTCCACCACGTAATCGGTAAAGTGAATAATATCGCTGGCAGCATGCCCATGGCCGCGCAGCAGGTTTTCCAGCGCATGGTTCAGCAGGTAAGGGGCATTGACGTGCACCTGCATCATGGCGTGCATCACGTCGCTTAGCGGCTGACGAGGGCTTTCCGGTACCCATGCGCTGGCGTTATGAATCACCGCGCGCAGGCCGCTACAGCGTTTTTTCACCTCTTCAGCAAAAGCGATAATGCCGCCATCGGTCGAAAAATCAGCCTGAATACACTGCGCGCCGGCTTTCTCCAGCACATCAATGGCAGGAAGGTGGGTTCGGTAGCTGACAATCACCGGTTGCTGCTGATTGAGCAAGTGGTGGGCCAGCGCCAGGCCAATGCGACGGCCAGCGCCGGTAATGAGGATTGGGCGCGAAAGCGTCTCTCCCATCGTCGTCTCCTTATTGTTTAACGATGGGGTACGTCGTTTACCCCACCAACAGCCACGTTGCCGGGATGGCGGCAACCAGTAATAAACCAATCAATGCCAGTTCGCGACGCTTCAACAGTACATTATCGACATGGGTACGGCGCGCGTAGATAAACACCAGCAGCCCCGGCGCGTAGAGCACAACGGATAACAGCAGATGCATTGGCCCGGAAGCATACAGTAACCATAAGCCATAAATGCACGCACCGATACCCACGGCTTTATGCAGCGGTCGGGTGGCAATTTTCAACAGAAATGCGCCCACGAGGAAATAGGGTACCAGAATCATCTCGGAGGCGATGGTCAGCAGTGTATTGTAATCAGAGCCTGTCAGCCAGATCAGCACCAGGCTGGCCTGTACGCTGATGTTGGTCAGCCAAAGCGATGCCGACGGCGCATTGTTAGCGTTCTGGCGGGCAAAAACGCGCGGGAAGGCTTTGTGCGTCGCGGCCAGCAGCGGCACTTCCGCCGCCATAATCGTCCAGCTCAGGTAAGCGCCGCAAACGGAAACAATCAGCCCGGCGGCAATGACGATTTCGCCCCATGAGCCCATCATTTTTACCATCAATCCGGCCATCGATGGGTTACGCATCTCGGCCAGCTCCGGGCGCGCAACCACGCCCAGCGACAGCAGCGTCACCAGCAGATAAACCCCGAGAGCGGAAAGCACCGCCAGCAGCGTAGCGCGACCCACATCCTTTTTGTTACGCGCGCGCGCAGAAACCACCACCGCGCCTTCCACGCCGATGAACACCCACAGGGTGATGAGCATGGTATTTTTCACCTGCTCCCACACCGGTACGCCCAGCTCCACGCCGGTAAAATCAAGGGTGAAAGTGTCCATTTTAAAGGCAATAGCGGCGAGAACGATAAATAGCCCAAGCGGTACCAGTTTTGCCAGCGTCGCGACAAGATTAATTCCCGCCGCCGTTTGTACGCCGCGCAATACCAGAAAGTGAACGATCCACAGCAGAACCGAGGCGCCAACGATCGATTGCCAGGTATTGCCGTCGCCAAACAGGCGAAGTTCAGGGGTATCAGTAAAGAAACTCAGCGCGGAGAAGACGATAACCAGATAGGAGACGTTAGCGATGACCGCACACAGCCAGTAACCCCATGCAGAGCAAAAACCAATCAGTTCACCGAAGCCTTCACGGGCATAGGTAAAAATGCCGCCGTCCAGATCAGGGCGAATACGGGTCAGGATTAACATCGCAATCGCCAGAAACAGGATCCCAACGCCGGTAATGGCCCAGCCAATAAGCAGCGCAGCCGGACTGGCGACGCCCGCCATATTCTGCGGAAGGCTGAAAACACCCGCGCCAAGCATTGAGCTTAAAACGAGGGCGGTCAGGGCGCTAAGGCCGAGTTTCTTTTCCATGAGAATCCTGTTGTAAACGACATCAAACCAGAATATTTATTTGGCGAAATCGCATAAACATGGAAGATTGCGCCAGGCGCGGGATTTTACGGAGTGTGGGGAGTGCATGCAATGAGTTCAGGCGTAAAAGCGTAAAAAAGGCGGCAAGCGCCGCCTTTCTGCACAACCGGGATTACTTGTAGAGGTCGGCGCTGATGGTGACGTTACCACCACGTTCCTGCCACTGGCGCGTAATATGGTAGTACTTCGCGCCTTTTTTGGCTGCGCGTTTGGCAACCTGGTAGGAGACTTCAGACATGTTGCCGTAGTTGCCGGTAAACTTCACGCTATCGAACGGAATCATCTGCGCGGCAGTGATTTTGTTCAGCTCTTCCACTTTAGTGCCATCCGGCAGCGTGACAGTGTAACGTCCACCTTTAGATGACTGGGTTTCGAAGAAGAGGCCTACGCCGGTACCTGCGCCCACGGAGGCAGAGGTTGCCACGCCTGGGATTTCCACAGTTTTGGCTTCTTCGCCACCTTTCGCCAGTTTCTCGCGGCCGGCTTCGGAATCAGCCGGGATGGCATCCGGGCTTTGCAGAACGCGTTTTTTCGCATCTTCTTTATAGATGAATGCGGTGATGCGCTGGTTGCCACCCTGGTTGGCATCAACCTGACGCACGATATAGAACGAATACGCACCTTTGGCTTTCGCCGCTTTGGTGATGGCGTCATTCACTTCCGGCTGGCTGCGATAGAAGCCCTGGATAGTGACGGTATCGTACGGTTCGAGGGCAACGGCCTGATCTTTCGGCAGTTCCATCACACCGTTAATGATGCGGTTTTTCGGGGCATCGGCTTTGGCGGCATCGTCTTTGTAGAGATCTGCCGTCACGCGCCAGTTACCGCCATTGCCGTAATCGGAGGTATCGACCACATAAAAAGAGGCAGCGCCTTCTTTATCTGCTTTACGGGAAACTGCCTGTACGGCATCGCCAATGGCATTAAAGCGGCCGGTAACCACGACGCGGTCGTAAGGTTTCAGTGCGGCTGCTTGCTCCGGCGTCAATTCTGTCGCTGCGTGAGCGGACACAGCCGCGGCAGACAACAGAGCGGACACGAGGAGAGTGTTCTTAAGCTTCATAAAAATAATCCTTCGCCTTGCGCAAACCAGGTACTGGTGTTGTTGTTGACTGAAAACCCGATGATTATTGCATTTAATTCGACTCACTGTCTGCGTGATTTTTCACATCAGATGCGAAGCGGATAACTGTTTTGCATAACTTTTCGCGATATGTTGAAAAAACAGGCGGTTGACCGGAAAAGCGGGTCATCGATATCACTTTTTCAAGTTAATATATTGTTAAATCGCTTCATCACTGTGGCGAAAAATTATGTTTTGCCGCTTCGCTTAAGCGAATTATCAGGCCTGGCTATCAATTTCAGGTCAATATCCCTGACCTGCTTATGCAAAGTAATTTTTCCTGCATAAAATCAAAAATAGTGTTTTCAGGTTGTAGATCACAACGGGTATTTTCAGTAGGTTATAGAAAGTTTGTTACTGTTTTATTTTTGGGTTGGTGAACCACTGTGCGTTTAATGTGCCAGCGGTTCTGGCCTGGTATGACGGCAAACCATCATTAAAAACCGATGGAAGGGAAAACTATGCGTATTGGTGTACCAAAAGAGAGGTGGCCCCAGGAGACGCGAGTGGCGGCAACACCGAAAACGGTGGAACAACTGCTAAAACTTGGCTTCAGCGTGGCGGTAGAAAGCGGCGCGGGTAAACTGGCGAGTTTTGAGGACGATGCGTTTACTCAGGCGGGCGCGGAAATTGTCGACGGTGATAACGTCTGGCATGCCGACGTTATTCTGAAAGTCAACGCGCCGCTGGAAGAAGAAATTGCGCTGCTCAATCCAGGCACGACGCTGATTAGCTTTATCTGGCCGGCACAGAATCCGGAATTAATGGAAAAACTGGCCGCGCGCAGTATTAACGTGATGGCGATGGACTCCGTGCCGCGTATTTCGCGCGCGCAGTCGCTGGATGCCCTGAGCTCGATGGCTAATATCGCTGGTTATCGCGCGATTGTCGAAGCCGCCCACGAATTCGGTCGTTTCTTCACCGGGCAAATCACCGCCGCAGGTAAAGTACCGCCTGCAAAAGTAATGGTGATTGGTGCAGGCGTCGCGGGTCTGGCGGCGATTGGCGCAGCCAACAGCCTTGGCGCGATTGTGCGCGCCTTCGATACTCGCCCTGAAGTGAAAGAACAGGTGCAAAGTATGGGCGCGGAGTTCCTGGAACTCGACTTCAAAGAAGAAGCGGGCAGTGGGGACGGCTACGCCAAAGTGATGTCGGAAGCTTTTATCAAAGCGGAAATGGCGCTCTTCGCCGCACAGGCGAAAGAAGTCGATATTATTGTCACCACCGCATTGATTCCAGGCAAACCGGCACCGAAGCTCATCACCCGTGAAATGGTTGACTCCATGACACCGGGTAGCGTGATCGTTGACCTGGCGGCGCAAAATGGCGGTAACTGTGAATATACGGTCGCCAATGAAGTGATCACCACTGCCGGTGGTGTGAAGGTGATTGGCTATACCGATCTGCCGGGCCGTCTGCCGACGCAATCGTCTCAGCTTTACGGTACTAATCTGCTGAACTTGTTGAAACTGCTGTGCAAAGAGAAAGATGGTTCTATTACCATCGATTTCGAAGACGTCGTCGTGCGCGGCGTTACGGTGGTACGCGAAGGTGAAGTCACCTGGCCTGCGCCGCCGATTACGGTTTCCGCTCAGCCTCAGGCCGCTGCGAAAACCGTTGAAGCGCCAAAAGAGCCGGAAACACCTGTCTCCCCGTGGCGTAAATATGCCTTGATTGCACTGGCGATTATTCTGTTTGGCTGGCTGGCCAACGTCGCGCCGAAAGAGTTCCTCGGTCACTTTACCGTCTTTGCGCTCTCCTGCGTGGTGGGTTACTACGTGGTGTGGAACGTCTCGCATGCGCTACATACGCCACTGATGTCGGTGACTAACGCCATCTCGGGGATTATCGTCGTCGGCGCGCTGCTGCAAATTGGCGACGGTGGTTGGGTAAGCTTCCTGAGCTTTATCGCGGTGCTGATCGCCAGCATTAATATTTTTGGTGGATTCACCGTCACTCAGCGCATGCTGAAAATGTTCCGGAAGAACTAAGGGGTAACACATGTCTGGAGGATTAGTTACTGCTGCATACATTGTTGCCGCAATCCTGTTTATTTGCAGTCTTGCCGGGCTTTCAAAGCACGAGACATCCAAACAGGGGAATACGTTTGGTATCACGGGGATGGCGATTGCGCTGATTGCCACCATCTTCGGGCCGGATACCCATAATGTGGTGTGGATTATTATCGCGATGGCGATCGGCGGTGCGATTGGTATCCGTCTGGCGAAGAAAGTCGAAATGACCGAAATGCCAGAGCTGGTGGCAATTCTGCACAGCTTCGTAGGTCTGGCCGCGGTACTGGTGGGCTTTAACAGCTACCTGCATCACGATGCAGGTCAGGAACAGATTCTGGTGAACATTCACCTGACTGAAGTGTTCCTGGGTATCTTTATCGGCGCGGTAACCTTCACCGGTTCGGTGGTGGCCTACGGTAAACTGTGCGGCAAAATCTCGTCTAAACCGTTGATGCTTCCGAATCGCCATAAGCTGAATCTGGCGGCGCTGGTGGTTTCCTTCCTGCTGCTGGTGGTCTTCGTTCGCACGGATAGCGTCGGCCTGCAGGGGCTGGTGCTGGTTATCATGACCGCTATCGCGCTGGCTTTTGGCTGGCATCTGGTGGCGTCAATCGGCGGGGCGGATATGCCGGTTGTGGTGTCGATGCTGAATTCCTATTCCGGTTGGGCGGCAGCGGCGGCGGGCTTCATGCTCAGCAACGACCTGCTTATCGTTACCGGCGCGCTGGTCGGTTCTTCCGGTGCGATTCTGTCGTACATCATGTGTAAAGCGATGAACCGATCGTTCTTTAGCGTGATTGCAGGCGGCTTCGGCTCCGACGGTTCTTCTACCGGTGGCGACGAAGAAATGGGTGAATACCGCGAAATTAACGCGGAAGATACCGCTGACATGCTGAAGAATTCGCATTCAGTTATCATCACCCCGGGCTATGGCATGGCGGTGGCGCAGGCGCAATATCCGGTGGCGGAAATTACCGAAAAACTGCGTGCGCGCGGTATTAAGGTGCGTTTTGGTATTCACCCGGTTGCGGGGCGTTTGCCTGGTCACATGAACGTACTGCTGGCGGAAGCCAAAGTACCGTATGACATCGTGCTGGAAATGGACGAAATCAACGACGACTTCAGTGACACCGACACCGTGCTGGTCATCGGCGCTAACGATACCGTTAACCCGGCGGCGCAGGACGATCCGAAGAGTCCTATCGCGGGCATGCCGGTTCTGGAAGTGTGGAAGGCGCAGAATGTTATCGTCTTCAAACGCTCAATGAACACCGGTTATGCAGGCGTACAGAACCCGCTGTTCTTTAAAGAGAACACGCACATGCTGTTCGGTGATGCGAAAGCCAGCGTCGATGCGATTCTGAAATCTCTGTAAATATCATGTCTGATAAGCCGTCCCTTACCGGGGGCGGTTTTTTTTTGCTCAGGATTGCTTTTGGTCAAAAAACAGACACTGTGATGTGATATACTTCACAGGTTCCTTCAAAAACAGAGGCTTCTATGGATACCGAATTGACCCCCGCACAGTTGGCTATTGAATTTCTTCGTCGTGACACCACTGTGCTTACGCCCGCGCAATACCTCAAAAAACTGAAACAGCTGGAATTAGAATTTGCCGACCTGATGGCGCTTTCTTCCCTCGAGCTGAAAGAAGAGATCGACCTTGCCTGGCGTTACGGTATTCATTAATGCAGCGTAACTGCAAAAAATAAACCCGCCGAGATGGCGGGTTTATTGTTTCAGACGACAACGTTATCTATTAATCGTCTTCGTCGTCATCCAGTTCGACAGGCGTTTCATAGTCGTTTGGCTTAATCGCCAGCAAATCACAGCGCAGGTGATCGATAACCTGTTCCGCCGTATTGCCAAGGAATGCCGCAGAAAGCCCTGTACGGCCAACTGTCCCCAGCACGACCACACCTGCGTCCAGATGTTCCGCGAGATCCGGAATCACTTCTTCAGGCAGCCCTTTTTCGACGTGGGTGAACTTCTCATCGATGCCATATTTTTGACGCAATGCTTTCATTGCCAGCAAGTGCTGACCGCGAATCGCATCGTTATATACGCTCGGATCAAAATCGGGCAGTTCAATGGCAATATTAATTGGCGTAACAGGATAGGCGCCAATCAAATGTACTTCGGTATGATTCACCAGTTGCGCCAGTTCCAGCGTCTCTTTAACCAGTCTGTCATTGAGCGCGTTGTGGTACGGCTCTTCGCTGGCGAGGTTCACCGCCACCAGCGCTTTACCGCCTTCAGGCCACGGCTGGTCTTTCACCATCCACACCGGGCACGGGCATTTACGCAGCAGGTGCCAGTCGGTTGGGGTAAAAATAACGGATTCGAGTTTGTCGTGCTGGTGTGCCATTTTCAGCAGTAAATCGTGACCGCCGCTAATGACTTCCTGAATGATGGCTTCGAAGGGACGGTTGTGCCAGACCACTTTGATATCAATCGGCACGCCTGCTTCAATATAGTATTTCGCCTGCTCGCGGATCCATGCGGCACGTTGGCTAATGACCCCCTGGCGCATCGCTGTTCTCTCATCGGGGGACAGCAGCGTCGTCATTTCATACGAAAAATCATAGATAGGCAAAAATGCCTTAATGGTGCCACCAATCCGTTGATGTAGATAAACGGCACGCCGCAATGCGGGCTGATCGTCCTGGTTAGGATCGATGGCTACCAGCATGTTTTGATACTTGGCCATACAGGGTCTCCTTACAACTGTAACCTCAGTTCGTCTTTAAAAGATAACTCATATGGAGTGAATGAAACAGGGGAGAACCTTCGCAAGATCAATAAATCAGGAAAATTTAATAAAGACGGGAGGATAAATCTGAAGGGAAATAATGCGGTGAGAAAAAACGCGCTCATCCTGGAGAAACAAAAAGGCCGCATCGCTGCGACCCTGATATTTCCGCATTTACGCGTGCAGAAACGCTCTCATTACCCATGCGACCGCGATGCAGCCGAAGGTCCATTGCACAACAAAACTCATATTCACAACCAACTTTTTCTTTTACCGGCCCGTGCGGCCCAATGCTTATCTCTGCGTGTAACGCGCAGATACAGGGGGTTAAGGTACTGCTGACTGTGATCAAGATCCACTTTTTTGGCATGTTTTCGGAAACATAAACATGAATATTCCTCATGTATGCTGAATTTTTCTCGTTTGCCAGTGAAAGCCGTCTGTGTGAAGGTGGACGTATAGCCATCCAGAAGTCTTAATTTATACTATTAATAATCACGTTCAGCAACGGTTAACTGGACGTTTGGAGATCACATGCAAAAACAACACGCTCCCTTCCGCGCCGATGTCGTGGGTAGTTTTTTACGTCCGGACACCATTAAGCTCGCTCGCCAGCAATTTGCACAGGGTGAGATCAGCGCGCAGCAGCTGCGACAGGTCGAAGATGAGGCGATTCGTCATGTGGTGGAACAACAATGCTCATGCGGTCTGCACATTGTCACCGACGGGGAATTCCGCCGCGCATGGTGGCACTTTGACTTCTTTGATGGCCTTCAGGGTGTAGAACGTTATGACTCTCAGCAGGGGATTCAGTTTAATGGCGTACAAACCAAAGCGCACGGGGTCCGCGTGGTGGGCAAACTCGGTTTTGGTGCGCATCCGATGCTGGATGATTTCCGCTATCTGAAGAGCATCAGCGGCAGCGCGACGCCCAAAATGACGATTCCTAGCCCCAGTGTGCTGCATTTCCGCGGTGGTCGTAAGGATATTGATGCCACTGTCTATCCTGACCTCGAGGCTTATTTTGACGATCTGGCGACCACCTGGCGCGATGCGATTCAGGCGTTTTATGCCGCCGGTTGTCGTTATTTACAGCTTGATGACACAGTGTGGGCTTATTTATGTTCAGATGCGCAACGCCAACAAATTCGTGAACGAGGCGAAGACCCGGACGAGCTCGCGCGTATTTATGCTCGCGTGATTAATAAAGCGCTGGAGAATAAACCGTCTGACCTGATAATTGGCCTGCATGTTTGTCGCGGTAATTTCCGCTCGACCTGGATTTCAGAAGGCGGCTATGAACCCGTTGCGGAAATCCTCTTTGGCAGCGTTAATGTTGATGCTTTTTACCTGGAATATGACAATGATCGCTCCGGGGATTTCGCACCGCTGCGTTTTGTTCGTCCTGGACACCAGCAGGTCGTGCTGGGGCTGGTGACTACCAAAAATGGTGAGCTGGAAAACCCGGAAGGGATCAAAGCTCGTCTGGAGGAAGCATCACAGTATGTGGCGAAAGGTCAAATTTGCCTCAGCCCGCAGTGTGGTTTTGCTTCAACGGAAGAAGGAAATAGCCTGACGGAAGCCCAACAGTGGAACAAAGTTAAACTTATTACTGATATCGCCCAACACGTCTGGTGAGCCTCTTCTGCGCTGCATTGCGTGATGCGGCGCAAGAAATTTCTCCCATCATCTATACTCCTTCTGACCACAATTCTTGGGTCAGAAACGCCTTCATTTCCTGAGCAGCCCGTTTCGTTAACAGCAATGAATCGACACAAGGGGTTAATTTTATGGCATTTGTAACGACTAAAGATGGCGTCAATATTTTCTTCAAAGACTGGGGCCCGAAAGAGGCACAACCGATTGTTTTCCATCACGGTTGGCCACTAAGCGCTGATGACTGGGACAACCAGATGCTGTTCTTCCTCGCAGAGGGATTCCGGGTTATCGCTATCGACCGTCGTGGGCATGGCCGTTCCGACCAGGTGAGTGAAGGGCACGACATGGATCACTACGCTGCTGATGCTTCAGCCGTCGTTGAACATCTCGACCTGCACAATGCAGTGCATGTCGGGCACTCAACCGGTGGTGGTCAGGTGGCGCGGTATGTGGCGCAATATGGCCAACCGCAGGGACGTGTAGCAAAAGCCGTTCTGGTCAGCGCGGTTCCGCCGTTAATGGTGAAAACAGCGGCTAATCCGGGCGGTACGCCTGTTGAAGTATTTGATGGCTTCCGTAAAGCACTCGCGGCTAATCGTGCTCAGTTTTATCTCGACGTCGCTTCTGGCCCATTCTACGGTTTTAACCGTGACGGCGCAGAAGTGTCTCAGGGGACTATCCAGAACTGGTGGCGTCAGGGAATGACCGGTAGCGCGAAGGCGCATTATGAAGGTATCAAAGCGTTTTCAGAAACCGATCAAACGGAAGATCTGAAAGCGATCACCGTACCGGTGCTGGTGCTACAGGGCGATGACGACCAGGTTGTGCCGTACAAAAACGCGGCTATTTTGCAGGACCAGCTGCTAAGCAACAGCACGCTACGCATTTATCCAGGCTACCCGCACGGTATGCACACCACGCATGCGGACGTGATTAACGCGGATATTCTGAAGTTTATTCGCGGTTAATTGCCTGATCAGCTGAATAAAAAAAGGGAAGCGAAATGCTTCCCTTTTTTAATGCATAAAACAGAAAGGCATCAGGCGACGTTACGCGTGTGCCCCGCGAGAACCGCCAGCGCATCGCTGTTCTCGATGGTGATGTATTTGCCTTTCACCGCCAGCATACCGCTTTTCTGGAAACGACCCAGCAGACGGCTGATGGTTTCAACGGTCAGACCAAGATAGTTACCGATATCGCCACGCGTCATGGTCAGACGGAATTCACGCGGAGAAAAACCACGCTGTGCAAAACGACGAGAAAGGTTATAGATAAACGCCGCCAGGCGCTCTTCCGCATTCTTTTTGGACAACAGCAGGATCATGTCCTGATCGCCTTTGATCTCGCCGCTCATCAGACGCATCATCTGTTGACGCAGGTTCGGCATTTTCCCGGAAAGATCGTCCAGCGTCTCAAACGGAATTTCACAGACCATTGAGGTTTCAAGCGCCTGCGCAAAACTTGGGTGATGCCCGGTACCAATGGCGTCGAAGCCAACCAGATCGCCCGCAAGATGGAAACCGGTAATCTGCTCATCACCTTGTTCGGTGATGGTGTAGCTCTTAATCGTGCCTGAACGGATCGCGTACAGAGACTTCAGCTCGTCACCCGCTTTGAACAGGGTCTGACCCTTCTGGATGGGCTTTTTACGCTCGATAATGTTATCCAGCTGATCAAGCTCATGTTCATTAAGAGTGAACGGGATGCAAAGCTGGCTGATGCTGCAATCCTGACAGTGGATAGCACAACCGCCAGATTGAATGCGTCGTATAATTCGCTTTTCCGGGATCATAAGTCTGCTCAAGCCGTAATTGATATTGGTCAATTTTAACATCTTTTTGGTGAGCAGGTAAGTAGCGAAGTCCTGATTCACCCAATATTAAAAAGGTAAATAGTTTCCGTATTTTATCTTATTGATAATTAATATGTTATTTGGAGCTTTTAGGCTCTCCTGCAATTAATGCTTCCTGAAAACGGCACAGAAGATCAAAGAAGAAGATAGCCTTCGTGGCGCAAAAGCCACTCTTTACGCTGAACACCCCCCGCATATCCGGTCATGGTGCCGTTTCGCCCAATTACCCGATGACAGGGAACCACAATACTGACCGGATTCGACCCGTTGGCAGCGCCTACCGCCCGCGCTGCGCCAGGGCGTCCTAACTGTTCTGCCAGTTGACCATAGTGCATAACGTGGCCACAGGGAATGGTGCGTAGTGCCTGCCACACTTCGCGCTGAAAGGCGGTTCCTGCCGTGGCGGTGGGTAAGGTTTCGATGACGCCCAGGTCACCCTCAAAGTAGTCCGCCAGTTTACGACTCAACCCACCTGGGTTTTGCGCCGCAACGCGCGCGTAGCCTTCGCCGCGATAGTGAATGTCCAGCAACTGTTCCATGCGATCGCTGTGCTCTTCCCATTCGATGGCGCGCAGGTGAAATGTTTCATCACACAAGATCCACAGCGGCCCAAGTGGGGTGGCGATTTTATCTTCAAGCAGGGTTAGCATCAGTTATCTACCTGTTGTTAAAGCATAAGTTTTGTCCAGAATATCATGTGGCCAGGACGAGAGGTATACTCCTGAATTGTCAATTGCGATGCATCGTCGGCGGGGCAGAAGCAGGGAAGAAAAACAGGGATTCGATGACATCCTCGAATCCCACAGTGAACAGCCGGGCGTTTCCAAACGGTTTCCGCATTTTTATCCGTTGTGCAGATGAGTCATTTATAACGGTTTTTGGTGCGATTGCCAGCAAAACCGAGGTGATATATTTCACATAATTGCAACAAAAACAAAACATTAGTAGTGTTTAAGTTTTAGTTAAGTCGCGTTGAATTTTTCAACAGATGAGTCAGGGAATAATCAGTCAGACGCCGCATAATCGGCTTGAGGGGAAAACGCATTGAGAGGCGTCTTCCGCGTCGCTATAGTAGGGCGTCCGTTGCAAACTGGGAGATTCTCATGAACCTTGACGACAAATCGCTGTTTCTTGACGCCATGGAGGATGTCCAGCCGCTAAAACGCGCACAGGATGTACACTGGCAACCTGCCCGCAATGCGCGAGCGCCACAGCGCATCGATACCCTGCAACTCGATAACTTTTTGACGACCGGCTTTCTTGACATCGTCCCGCTTTCAACGCCGCTTGAATTCAAACGCGAAGGGTTACAGGTAGGTGTGCTCGATAAACTCCGGCAGGGTAAATACACCCAACAGGCGAGTCTTAACCTGCTGCGCCAGCCGGTCGAGCAGTGTCGGCAGAATCTGTACGCGTTTATCCTTGAGGCGCAAAAGCAAGGGCTACGTAATCTGTTGATTATTCATGGTAAAGGCAAGGAAGAAAACTCACACGCCAATATCGTTCGTAGCTATCTGGCGCGCTGGCTGACGGAATTTGATGACGTCCAGGCCTTCTGTAGCGCACTGCCGCACCATGGCGGCAGCGGGGCGTGCTATGTGGCGCTGCGCAAATCGGAAGCCGCGAAACAGGACAACTGGGAGCGCCACGCCAAACGTAGCCGCTAGCGCAGCAGCAAGGAGAGTTCTGTCGCGGCTTTTTGCAGTTCCGGCAGAATGCGCGACAATAATTCCTCTGCCGACACCTGGCCGGCGTGCACCCCAACGTTCAGCGCCGCTTCTACCTGGCCTTGCGGATTAAACAGCGGCACCGCCAGCGAACGCAGCCCCATTTCCAGCTCCTGATCGTTCAATGCGTAGCCCTGCTGACGCACCAGTTTCAGCTCGCTTTTCAACTTACTCACTGAGGAAATCGTCTGCGGCGTATAGCGAATCATAGTGATGCGCGCCAGCATATCATTGAGTTTCTCTTCGGGTTGATAACTTAGCAGCACGCGGCCCATTGAGGTGGACCAGGCGGGCAGGCGGCTGCCGATATCCAGATCAATCGTCATGATGCGTGAACTGGATGCCCTGGCGATATACAGGATATCGTCACCGTCCAGCGTGGCAATGGAGCATGATTCATTCAGCATGTCGCTTAAGTGTTTCAGCACCGGCTGTGCTGAACGCGCCAGCGGTGTTGACGCCAGCCAGGCGTGACCGAGCGACAAAATTCGTGGCCGCAGCTGAAAGTTTTTGCCATCTTCTGCATAGACAAATCCCAGCTTACCCAGGGTATACAAACAACGACGCACGGCAGCGCGTGGAATGCCGGTTTTTTGGCTAATCTGGGAAATGGACATCAAACGTCGCTGCGGGGTAAAGGCCTGAATCACTTCCAGGCCGCGCGCCAGCGACGCCATAAAGTTCGGGTCGCCCTTAAACGGATCGCTATCGCCCGTCAGAATATCGTCGGGATGTTTCTCCATTTTTCTCTCCGTATTTGCCATCGATCACATTCTTTCGCTAAAGATACATGATGTTCGATTATCGCACCATATTTCGATTATCGCCCTTGACCGACATCGTTAACCGGGTCACATTTTGTTCGAACAACGAATAAAAGTGCGATAACCGCACATCAAGGAGCAACCTGATGATTGATAAAAGTGTATCGACACTGATCGATGCCGTGGCGGGGATCCCCGATGGGGCGACCATCATGATTGGCGGTTTTGGCCCCGCCGGACAACCGACCTACCTGATTGATGCGCTGATTGAACAGGGTGCGCGCGACCTGACCATAATCAACAACAACGCGGGTAACGGTGAGATCGGCCTGGCGGCGCTGCTCAAAGCGGGCCGGGTACGCAAAATGATCTGCTCATTCCCGCGCCAGGTCGACTCGCAGATTTTCGATGACCTCTATCGCCGTGGCAAAGTTGAACTGGAACTGGTGCCGCAGGGCAACCTGGCGGCACGCATTCAGGCGGCAGGTTCCGGGCTGGGTGCGGTGTTTACCCCAACCGGTTACGGCACACCGCTGGCCGAAGGCAAAGAAACGCGTGAAATCGACGGGCGTCATTACGTGCTGGAATATCCGATTAAAGCGGACTACGCGCTGATTAAAGCCCATCAGGCGGATCGCTGGGGCAATCTGGTGTATCGCAAAGCGGCGCGAAATTTCGGGCCAATTATGGCTACGGCGGCCAAAACGACCGTGGCGGAAGTCTCGAATCTGGTCACGCTCGGTGAACTGGACCCGGAAAACATTATCACCCCGGGGATTTTCGTTCAGCGCGTCTTCTCGCTGGAAAATCTTACCGCACACGCGCAGCGCGCATAAGGAGCCTTCAATGCAAAAATTGTCTCGTGACGATATGGCAAAACGCGTCGCTCAGGATATCCCTGAAGGGGCTTACGTGAATCTCGGTATCGGCCTGCCAACGCGTATCGCCAACTATCTGCCGGCAGATAAAGAAATTTTCCTGCACAGCGAAAATGGCCTGCTGGGCATGGGGCCAAAACCGCAGCCGGGTGAAGAAGATCCTGAGTTGATTAATGCGGGCAAAGAGTATGTCACCCTTTTGCAGGGCGGCTGCTTTTTCCATCACGGCGACTCGTTTGCCATGATGCGCGGCGGTCACCTCGATATCTGCGTACTTGGCGCGTATCAGGTTTCGGCCAGCGGAGATCTTGCGAACTGGAGCACGGGCGCACCGGATGCCATTCCGGCGGTAGGCGGCGCGATGGATCTGGCTATCGGCGCGCGTCAGGTCTTCGTCATGATGGATCACCTCACGCGCGACGGTGAGTGCAAGCTGGTACAGCACTGCACTTATCCGCTGACCGGAGTGGGCTGCGTCAGCCGTATCTATACCGACCTCGCTGTCATCGATATCACCGCAAAAGGCCCGGTGGTACGCGAAATTTTCAATGACCTCTCTTTTGACGAGTTGCAGCGCGTCACCCCGGTCAAACTGATTAACCAACAAGTGGCGGAAACCGCGTAAGGAACTATGATGAATCAAGCATTTATCTGCGATGCGGTGCGTACACCGTTTGGTCGTTTCGGCGGTACGTTATCCAGCGTTCGTGCGGACGATCTTGGCGCACTGCCGCTTAAAGCACTGCTGGAACGCAACCGCGGCCTCGACCCGGCGCGTATTGATGATGTGATTTACGGCTGTGCTAACCAGGCGGGGGAAGATAACCGCAACGTGGCGCGGATGGCGCTGTTGCTGGCCGGTTATCCGGAAACGGTGCCGGGCAGCACTATTAACCGTCTGTGTGGTTCAAGCCTTGACGCCATCGGTGTGGCGGCGCGCGCCATTAAAAGCGGTGAAACGCAGTTAATGATCGCGGGCGGCGTAGAAAGCATGTCGCGTGCGCCGTTCGTGATGGGCAAGGCGGAAAGCGCGTTTAGCCGCAGCATGAAAATGGAAGATACCACTATTGGCTGGCGCTTTGTTAACGCTCAGATGAAAGCCCTTTACGGCGTTGACTCGATGCCGGAGACGGCGGAAAAAGTGGCGAAAGAGTTTGGCATTTCGCGGGCCGATCAGGATGCCTTCGCGTTACGCAGCCAGATGCGTACCGCACAGTCGCAGGCCAACGGTATCTTTACCGACGAACTGATTGCGGTTTCCATTCCACAGCGCAAAGGCGAGCCGCTGAGTTTTACTCAGGATGAACATCCGCGCAGTACCTCACTGGAGGCGCTGACGAAGCTGAAAGGTGTGGTTCGCGCTGACGGTACGGTGACGGCGGGAAATGCCTCCGGGGTTAACGACGGTGCCTGTGCTCTGCTGCTGGCAAGCGAACAGGCGCTGGCGCAGAACGATTTACAGCCGCTGGCGCGCGTGGTTGGCGTGGCAACGGCGGGCGTTGCGCCACGCATCATGGGCTTTGGCCCGGCGCCTGCGGTGCGTAAAGTTCTCGCACAAACCGGGTTAACGCTCGGCCAGATGGATGTGATAGAACTGAATGAAGCTTTTGCCGCACAGGCGCTGGCGGTGCTGCGCGATCTGGGCTTGCCTGACGATGCGGCGCACGTTAACCCGCATGGCGGCGCGATTGCGCTGGGTCACCCGCTGGGCGCATCCGGCGGTCGTCTGGCGATGACTGCGGCGTATCAGCTGCGTCGTACCGGTGGACGCTACGCGCTGTGCACCATGTGTATTGGTGTAGGTCAGGGGATTGCGCTGATCATTGAACGCGTTTAAGGAGCAGGAATGAGTTTGTTGACCCCGTTATTGCGCTCAGGCGCGCTAACGAGTCTTTTCAGCGATGAACAGGTGGTGCAGGGGATGCTGGAGTTTGAGGCCGCGCTGGCGCGGGCTCAGGCCCGGTGCGGTGTGATTCCGGCTTCCGCGGTAGAGCCTATCGTTACTGCCTGTCAGTTCCACAACATCGATTTTCCGGCGCTGGCTGCTGCCGCTGCCAATGCCGGAAATCTGGCGATTCCCCTGGTTAAACAGCTCACTCAGAAGGTGAAGACGCAGGACGCCGATGCGGCTCGCTATGTGCACTGGGGGGCAACCAGTCAGGATGCCATTGACACCGGGCTGGTGCTGCAATTACGCGCGGCGTTAATGCAAACCGACCACGATCTCGCCGCGCTTACCGCCATTCTGGCGCAGCAGGTTGAGCGCTATCGCACCACGATTATGCCGGGGCGAACCTGGATGCAGCACGCGCTTCCCATTACCTTCGGTCTGAAGCTCGCCGGAACCCTCGATGCGCTCTTGCGCTGGCAGGAACGGTTAACCCAGCTCCGACCACGTGTACTGGTTCTTCAGCTTGGCGGCGCAGCGGGAACGCTCGCATCGCTAAAAGCCTCGGGGCCACAGGTGGGCGACGCGCTGGCGCAAACGCTGAATCTGGCGCTTGCCGACACGCCGTGGCACAGCCAGCGCGACAGGTTGCTGGAGGTCGGCGCGTGGTACGCCGGGCTTTGCGGCACGCTGGCAAAATTTGCGAACGATTTCTCTTTATTAATGCAGACTGAAGTGGCGGAAGTGAGCGAGCCCATTGCCGAAGGGCGCGGCGGCTCATCGGCTATGCCGCATAAACGCAACCCGGTAAGCTGTGCGGCGATTCTGACGGCGGCGCAGCGCACCCCGGGGCTGATGGCGACGCTCTACGCCAGCCAGATTCAGCAGCATGAACGTGCGCTCGGCGGCTGGCAGGCCGAGTGGGAAGTGCTTCCTGAACTCATTTCATTAGTGGGTGGGGTGATGGCGCAAAGCGATTACCTGCTGCGCGGGATGCAGGTCAATGCAGACAAAATGCGTGCCGACCTGGAGATCACCCATGGCCTGATTATGGCGGAAGCCGTCACGCTGGCGCTGGCTGAATTTATCGGTAAAGCCGATGCGCATCATCTTGTCGAAAAGCACTGTCATCAGGCTATCGATCGGCATCAATCGCTGATTGAGCTATTACAAAATGACCCGCTGATAAGCCAACACCTCTCTGCGTCAACGCTGGCGCAGCTGCTTGACCCGACCACTGCGCTGGGCAGCAGTGACCATTTTGTGCGCCAGGTGCTGGCGCGTTACAAGGAGCAGTGTCATGAACATTCACTTTCAAATTGACGGGCCACAAGATGCGCCTGTGATTGTCCTTTCCAACTCCCTTGGTACCTCGCTTTCTATGTGGGAGCCGCAGCTCGCCGCATTAACACAACAGTTTCGCGTGCTGCGTTACGATACACACGGTCACGGTCAGACGACAAAACGCGGGAAAGTGACCCTCGCGCAACTGGGCGAAGACGTGATATCGCTGCTCGATCATCTCAATATTGCGAAAGCCCATTTTTGCGGCATCTCAATGGGCGGCCTGACGGGCATCTGGCTGGCGCGTTTTGCGCCGGAGCGTTTTTTCTCCGTTAGCGTAGCAAATACCGCAGCGAAAATCGGCGAACAGTCAGCCTGGCTTTCGCGCGCGCGTACGGTGCGGGAAGAGGGCATGGATGTGGTGGCGGCGGGTTCAGCAGACCGCTGGTTTACGCGTGCCTTCCGCCAACATGAACCGGAAACGGTTGAGCAACTGGTGCATCAACTCGCCCGCTCGGAAGCCGAAGGCTACGCCGAATGCTGTGAAGCGTTGGCCGCTGCCGATTTGCGCGGTGAAGTGGCAGAAATTCGCGTGCCGATGCTGATTATCGCCGGGGAGCACGATCCGGTGACAACCGTGGCCGATGCGGATTTTCTGCATCAGCACGTTCCCGGTTCGCAGGCGATTACGCTTTGTGCATCGCATCTCTCCAACGTCGAAGCGGCTGCTGCGTTTACTGAGGCCTTAGCGGCATTTGTTCGGGGGCAGAATGGACGATAAATCACGTTACGAACAGGGGATGAACGTGCGGCGTAAAGTGCTGGGCGATGCTCACGTGAATCGCACGCTGGATAACCTTAAACCGTTAAACAGCGAGTTTCAGGACTTTATCACCCGCTATGCGTGGGGCGAAACCTGGACGCGCCCTGGGCTGGATCACCACACGCGCAGTATGATAACCATCGCTATGCTGATTGCGCTTAACCGGGAAGCCGAGCTCAAAATGCATCTTCGCGCGGCGTTCAACAACGGCGTGACGCGTGACGAACTAAAAGAGTTGATTATGCATTCGGCCCTCTACTGCGGTCTGCCCGCGGCCAACGCCACCATGCATCTGGCGCAGCAGGTGTTCGATGAACTTGACGCACAGGCTCGTTAAGCGGGCATAAAAAAGCCAGCCCGTAGGGGCTGGCATTATCATGGCGTGGGGGTTATTCCCTGTTATCGTCGTGCAACTGATGATGCGCCGTGGCGTTTTCGCTATCAGTGGCAATGGTCAGATAATGGTCCGCGACGCCCGCGACCACAATCAATAGTAAGAGTACTATTGATGCTGCTTTTAACCGCCTCCTTTCCCTGATTCGGCGTTGATGTGTCGCGTTAATAACCGGTTCCGCCAGACGCACGTGAAGCGATGCTCCACAGGTTGGCAGATAACCGAGTGCTCATGCTAATCATTACTTAATTAAACCCAGTTCGTAACGCGATGGTGCAGGTTTGCTCTTTGGCAATTCATTAGTTTGGTGAATGCTCCACGAAAACAGCCGCGATGTCCATATTTAGCTTAAGTATCATTTCCACTCATCTATTAATTGCGCAGTAATCGGGCACTTTTCCTGGTTATTGCGCGCTGCGTGGTTTTGTGATCGTCCAGGAATTGCAGTGAAAAGGAATAACGCATAGTACGCGCGACAGTCAGCAAGGAGGCACGAACAAAAATGACGGTGTTTGAAAAAATGATGATGGTCTATCTGGCGATCGGCGTCGTGAGCGGTGTCACAACCTGGTATCTGGCCCGCGATAAGCCGGGTATTCGCTTGCTGTGCGCGCTGCTCATTGGCGCAACCTGGCCGCTGAGCTTCCCCGTAGCGCTGCTGTTTTCACTCTTTTAAGCCTGAACCGCCGTTTTGACATATCAGGAACAACGTGCGAGGATCCGCGCCGTTATTAATTCTGGTATTCGAATCGGTTATGAATAAGACGGTATTTTGCGCCATTGCATTGATGGCAGTTATTGGAGTCGGAACACATGTTTCAGCTCATCGCGCGGTAGATTGTACACAACAGGGTGGCGCTGAAGCAGCATGCGTAGCCTCGGTATGGGATATGGAAAAGGTGAATCCTCTTCCGCAGTACAATCCGGATAATGGCGCACTGGAACCCGCGTCAAGAACCGTATATACCTCTGCCTTTTCAGGGCGTTAAGTAGCAAAAATCAAAAGCAGACAGCACACTGCTTTTGATTTTTTGCAGCTAAACCCTTAAGACAGCCAGCTAAAGCGTGCGAGCAGCAACGAAGCCAGACCCACTGCTGCGACGACATTAATCAAGACAACGGTTTTGCTTGAGACGTCCATTATTATGCCCTTTGTGAGTTAACCAGAGGATTTATAGTCCGCATTTATCAGTTTCGCAATACTATTAAATGGTGGTTATGAATATAAAGCGGTGAACGAAACGGCAAATACTCCGTCTGTACTCCGTTAGTCGAACTTGATCTACATCAAAAAAAATAGCATATTGCGCCCGGTTGTTAATTTATTATGCGGGCAATTTGGATGACGCTGTACCAGAATATGCTGATTTTCTACGCCGTGATGGCGACTCTCTGTGCTTTTATCACCTGGTTCCTGACCAAAGAAACCCCCACCGTTCGCCTGATGGCGACCGTATTGATTGGCGCGACCTGGCCGTTTAGCTTCCCCGTTGCCCTGATGCTCTCATTGTTCTGATTCCGGACAACCTGCTGGTAACCTAATGTGTGGTACTGTATAAAATTACAGTCATTCATCAGGAGGTTACCCATGAAGTCTTTTTACTCGATCATTGCCGGTGCCACCGTTCGCTTTCATGACTTACCGGGTCAGGGCGTTCCTGCCGTTTTTATTCACGGCCTCGGCTGTGCTTCTTCCTACGAATATCCCCGTATTGTTGTTGATGAAGCCTTCCGCAACCGTCGCGCATTGCTGATCGATCTCCCCGGTAGTGGTTACAGTGACAAACCGGCGGATTACTCGTTCAGCGTCAGCGCGCAGGCTCAGGTTATAGCTGAGCTTCTTACCCATTTGCACATCAATGACTGTTATCTCTATGGTCACAGTATGGGGGGCAGCATTGCGATTGAAGCGGCGCAGCTATTAGGACACCGCGTGCGTACCCTGGTGGTTTCTGAGCCCAATTTTTATCCCGGAGGCGGTATGTTCAGCTGCAAGATTGTTGAACAGACGGAAGCTGCATTTATTGCTACCGGTTTTACCCGGTTAGTCGCGGCAGAAACCACGCCGTGGGCAGGCTGTGTGCAGAACACGGCTCCCTGGGCGTTATGGCGTGCGGCGAAGAGCCTTGTCGACGGTGTATCGCCTGACTGGATGTCACGTTTTCTGGCGCTGAAGTGCGCAAAAGCGCTAATTTATGGTGCGCATTCACTCCCCGCTTCGGATGCGGATGAAGTAGCCGCAGCGGGTATACCGTTACACATTATTCCTGATGCCGGGCACTGTATGTCATGGGAAAATCCGTCCCTGTTGGCGGAGTCGCTGGATGCTATCTTCTCAGCGACGCAGAACAAACACTCCGGCCCGTAGGCCGAAGTAAGGGCATAATCAGAAAGGTAACGGCCGTGGCTGGGTTTGCATTGTTATCCAGCGCAGTTCAGTAAATTCATGAATACCTGCCCGGCCGCCAAAGCGCCCATAGCCCGAGTCTTTGCAGCCGCCGAAGGGCATCTGCGCCTCATCATGAACGGTTGGCCCGTTGATGTGGCAAATGCCGGTTTGCAGGTTCTGCGCAACATTCCACGCGCGGGCGGTATCGCGGCTGTACACGGCAGAAGAGAGGCCGTAGGGGCTATCGTTAGCAATACTGACAGCCTCATCGATATCACGCGCGCGAATAATGGCTTTTACCGGGCCAAAGGATTCCTCATGCCATAAACGCATGTCCGGGGTAACGGCATCGATTAGGGTTGCTTTCATCAACGTTGAATCCGCTTTGCCGCCGGTAAGCAGACGAGCACCTTTTGCCAGCGCATCGTCTATTAATGAATTGCAACGCTCAACCGTTTTCATGTCGACCACGGAGCCGAGCAGCCCTTTAGGGAGCCCGTTTACCCGGTTGACCAGCGCATCAATAAACGGGGCCGCAATGGCGTTATCAACAATAATGCGCTCGGTTGACATACAAATTTGTCCGGCGTTGGCAAATGCGCCAAAGGTGGCTCCGGCGGCGGCCTGCTCAATATCGGCATCATCAAGAACCAGCAGCGGTGCTTTGCCGCCCAGTTCAAGCACGACGGGTTTCAGATAGCGGGCACAGGTTTGCGCGATAATTCGGCCAACGGCGGTAGAGCCAGTAAAGTTAACGCGGCGTATTGCCGGATGAGCGATAAGTTGTTCGACGCGGGCGGGGGCAGATTCTGGCGTGAAAGTGAGGTAGTTCACCACTCCTGGTGGGATTCCAGCGTCAGCCAGTGCGGTAATGATCAACCCCTGTGTGGCGGGTGATAGTTCAGATCCTTTAAGGATCACTGTATTCCCGCAGGCCAGCGGCGTGGCGATAGCGCGTACGGCCAGAATAACCGGCGCATTCCACGGTGCCATGCCGAGTACCACCCCCGTTCCCTGACGCGTAGCCAGCGCAATGTTACCTGGGGTGTTAGAGGGAATGACCTGGCCTTCAATCTGGGTCGTTAGCGCTGCTGCTTCGCGCAGGATCTCCGCGCCAAGATGGACGTTAAACCCGGCCCACTGTTCGGTGGCTCCGGTCTCTGCGTGCAGGGTAGCGACAAACTGTTCGCGGCGATGCTCAAGCGCATCAGCGGCGGCAAGCAGTAAACGACGGCGCTCGCCGGGCGAGGTGTCGCGCCAGCCAGGGAAGGCCGCGGCAGCAGATTGCGCCGCGCATTCGGTGTCCTGTTGCGAGGCTGCCGATGCCACGCTTGCCGTGTCGCCGGTAACGGGGTTCAGTCGCGTGTAAGTTGCGTTATCCGCAGCGGCGCAAGCTTCGCCGTTAATAAAAAGGGGGCTGGTTATTGTCATGTTGACCTCATATGCACGGAAGACGCGTTGAGTGTAGAGTCCGGCTGTGAGGCTGCCCATGTAGCATACGGATTTCGCACACTTTTTTTCTGTCTTACTACATGGCTCACACCACCTTAAGAATGTGCTGAAGCGCCAGGCGGTCGGGTGTTGAGATCGCAAAAATATCGTCCTGACATTCCCCTGCGCGGGTGTAAAGCGCCACCAGCCAGTCATATACGTAGCGGCTGGCGGCGTGTACAGGCTGCTCAGTAAGCTGCGTCAGGCGATGCGATGTTCGGGCTGGCGGGTTGGCAAATATAGCAAGCCCTACAGCCACACGGCTGGCGGGTCTTTCGGCAGTATTGTTCCCGGCATAACCGAGCCAGGATATGAAATTGCCTATCATGGCGCGAAGCTGCGCAGGGTTCGCCTGATGCTGTGTGGCCGCGTGGCGCAATTGTTCTGCCAGCGTCAGTTGGGAACTGATGGCAATCAGCGTATCGCAAAGCTGTTGCAAAGTAGCCGGGGATACTCCCAACCGTTCAGCGCTGGCTTGCTGACGGCCCCAGTGGCGAACATGTTGGCACCACAATCGGAAAGCCAGCGTGCCAGCGTCGTGGGTTTGCTTTTGTGGCAATGTCAGCGATTTGGGTTCGGCAAACAGATCGACCACGGAGTGGATCTGGGTTGTCACGCGGGCTTCACGTGAATGCTGTACTTCAGCGATGGCATTAAAACGTTCGAGAGAAGGGAGCAATCCTTCAAGCAACTCGCCGTGATGCGCCGCCTGGCCCTGAAGAACGCGGATCATCGATTCGCATTGCGCAAAATGATATCCCTTCCCATTGAGTATTGGGCTGAGGAGCATCTGGAGGGCTTGCTGGTGTTGTGAGATTAACGAATCAAAGCGGCGATTTCGCGTTGAACGTAACGTGGCGCGTGAAAGCCATTCGATCAGGCGCGCCAGACTATTGCTGTCAAAGGCGTGTAGCGCACCCCAGCGCTGGCCAGGTTTACCGACTAAATGCTGGACAGCTTCATCATGCTGCACGGTATGCGCGGCGCGATCGTCTCGTGGGGTTATAGCCCATACCAGCCCCGGCAAGCCACTATCCTGTTGTGGTTGTGTTGTCTCAACCCACTGGCTCAGGGCTTTGGCGACACGCGGAATGGCGCTTCGCTGGTGGGTGGCATTGCATATCACCAACACATCAGGCTGCCGCTGTTGGCGGTAAGCTTCCAATAACCAATGACACTTGCTGGCCCACAATGTGCCTGACTCGTCGAACAGTGGCGCAGGGATATCGAGGATATCGACATCGTCCAGCGCCATGCACGGGCTGCATAAAACCAGTTCCGCCGTCAGGAGCGCCAGCGTGGAGCGAGAAAGATTGACGGTTTGTTGGCCGGGCAGCTGTAGCAGAACTGACGGATCGTTCTCGCAGGCGGCGGATAAAAATCCCTCTGTCGGCAGCAAGAACGTATCGACCAGCAGACTCAGCGGTGCATAGACATCGGTCGCGTTGCCCAGTAAATGCAAGGCATGCGACAGGGTTTGCCACTGCTGCGTAAGATCGGGGCGATCGCCCCACAGCAGTGACCACGCGCGGGTTCTGGCGCTGGGATCGAGTGACGGCAGTAGTTCAACAAACGTATACCACTCACTCTCGCCAACCTCCTGCTGTGCTGCGGGTACCACCGATTGCCAGTAATGCACCACGTTGGCGACCTCTTCAGCACTAACCGCAGCGGTCATCTGCGGCTGACGCAGGTTTTGCAGTAATGCCAGACGTTTACGAAACGTCTGTGCCCGAAAAGTACGGGTCTCGGCGTGAGCAATAAGGACCTGCGCCAGCTGTGCCTCCCGCAGTACCCGTAAACGCAACGGGAAAGCATCATGGGGAGAAGGGGTATCACGCGTAAAGCGCAGTGCCATCTGGCAACGTTGATGGCCCGGATTAATGTGATTGAAATAGTCGAGACGCTTTTCGCCCATCGAAATCGGCAGGCGATCATCACCCTCGCCGCACAGCGCGTTCAGCAGCCAGGCCTTCGATACCTGTGAATGGCCGAATAGTGCCAGCGTGCCGCGTTGCTGCCGGGATGCTTCCAGCGCGTGCTTTTGTGCGCTCAGACCCAGCAGATGAAACAGCAGCGCATCCGCATCCATGTCCAGCCCTGGTGCATTTTTGCGCGTGGTGGAAATCCATGCCATTACCGCCTGTTCTGTATTCATGCTAAGTAAACGCTCCCGCTATCGATCCAGTAATGGCTCCCGCGATGTCGGCGGTCGGCCAGGGTATTCAGTTTCAACGTCAGGGCCTGGGGTGATACCGGCGTGCCGTCGGCAAGCCACGCATCGTTCAGGCTAAATGAGCGTGCGCATTCCGTGTTGGTGCCTCCCTGAAGCGCCAGTCGCACCTGCAACACGCCGTCACCGGCGATGACTTTCGCAAGCTCAGGTGAGTTGATGCTCAGGGTATACAGCGGCGTGGCAGGCCAGCGCGCATTGGCGAGCTGGCGGAATCCCAGAGTGACGCTGCCGCGCAGCGGGAAATGGAGGCGCGCATCCAGGGTCACGCCAGGCTTATCGAGATCGAGATCCTGATACCAGATATTTTCATCACTCAGGGTATTCACGGTTTTATCCAGTACGCCAAGATAACGGACGGTGGAATAGGCTCCGATATCCGCCGCTTTAAAGTTAAAGTGCGGCAGGCGTAAATCGAGCGCCAGGCTGCATAGCATCGCGCCAACCGCAGCGGTAGATTTTGGATTGCCAATGCGCCCTTGCTGGCTAAAGGGATACCACTCATGTACCGGGTAGCGGTCGAGCCAGACCATGCGACTCACCGGCACGGGCTGCAAATAGCGAATCAGCGCCTGCACACCGGGCAGACAACCGGGACGGCCGGTAATCAGCAGCACATCACAGGTATAATGGGTGATGGCTTCACACAAGGCGTGCAGCGGCGCGGCGAGGGTAAACTCGCCCGCCAACATAGCGTCGTGCAGGTCGCGGAACGTTACCGCCATCGGTACTGACAGCACATCAAAGGTTTTGCTTTCAGCGGGTAACGCGTGCTCTACGGCCTGATTAATGTAATTCAACACACTGCGGGTAAGCGGTTGTTCGAGCAGTTCGCCGAACGTCGCGTGCAGTCCGGCAAACGGATCGGCGGTATCGCTCTGCTCCCAGGCGGCGAGAATGGCATGCCCGATGGGGATAAACAGCTGCAGCGTGGTCTGCTGGCGCAGGACTGCCAGTGCATCCAGTCGCCCAGAATCACCAAAAAGTGTCGCCATCAACGCTGTAGCGTCGTTCACACCGGCTCGTTGCAGATGTGTTTGCAACGCAGGAAGGACGCAGCGCTGGATGATATCCAGCAGGACGTCGTCTCCTGCCACTTTGAAGCCTTCGCGAAACAGCAACTGGGGCGTAATTTTGACGTTGCCGCCCGAGCCATCATCAAGTTGGTATTGGGTAATGGCCATGTCGGTGGTTCCACCGCCCAAATCAATAGACGCAACGCGTAGCGTGCGCTCGCGGGCAATGTCAGGATCTTCAGGCCGATCCGGGCGGGCGAGCGCAGCAAACAGCGCCTCTGTTTGGCCGCAATAATGGGCAATCGCTTCGTTATACAGCCAAACCAGTTGGCCACAGCTGGCTTCGTCCCATGCCATTTGAATCTGCGGCAGCGGTATTCGACACTGGCGTGCATCAAATTCATCATCCTGCGGATGCCAGCCCAACGCTTTCCACACCAGCGCCAGCGCGTCAGACATCCGGCGGCGGAAGATTTCACGCTCCTGTTTTGGCATTGCCGAGGGGAGTGTGAGGATCAGGGTGCGCAACTGGCGGGGCGACGCCGGAAAGCCGAGGCGTAACCGGGTGGCGACGCTATTGATCTGACCCAGCGCCTGCGCCAGTAATTCACAGAGCATATGTGTCATCAGCGTACTGCGGCTGTAATGCGGCGTAAATACCGGCATTCGCTCATCCTGAGGGAGGTTGAACAGCGGTTCGCCGTCGTCATTCATCAGATTCATTAACGGCGAGGCCGTCGCCAGCGGTTCACGCTGTGATTTACCGTTTAACTGGCTGAAGCGCCAGCTTTGCACGGTTGGCGTTTCATCCCACAGATAGCGTCGTGGGCTGGAAAGCCCGCTATAGCCTTCAGTACCGGTACGCTGCATTGCCAGCTTGCGAGCCTCGTCGCCAACGCGGACCAGTGATGGCCAGATAAACGCATTTTCACGCCCGCTTTCAACAGAAAAGTGCTGCTTACCAAACCGCGTCTGCGCAAACTCCACCCGGCTGGTAAACATCGGCGCATTCAAAAATTGCGGTTGACTCAGCGAGCGAACCTGGACTTCAGCTGTCTGCCGCAGCCCATCATTGGCGTCGCCATGATCTTCAATCAGTACGCCACAGGTGTGCGTATTGCCGACATCCAGAATCAGGTCAACTGGAATTGCAGGGGTGCTAAGCGTAGTGGTTACTAACTTTACTTCCGGAACGACCAGCTGTTCGCCAAGCATCGCGACGATGTTGAGCCAGTGCCCCTGATATTCAAACATCCGCATCGCTTGCGCCAGATCCTGTTCGCTGCGCGGTTCATGTTGATGCAGCGCCTGGGTAAAGGCCTCGCGCAGCCAGCCATCGATCCACGTCTGATCGAGAAAATCGGTCAGTTCGTCATCCTGGCAGGCCAGCGCAAAGCGCGTGCCGTTGAGAACGTCATTCTCGACTGGCGCCAGTGTTGCAGGGTCATTACTGCGCGTCTGGCTATCGAAAGCTAACGTCACGCGATGGCTATTACCGGCACTGTCGGGCGTTTCAAGCTTACGGATTTGCACGCGCGCCCAGTTATCAGGTCCCTCAACGAAGGTGCGTGGCGGATTAAAGCGGAAAAAAGGCAGCGGAAGCCATACGCCATCCAGTAAGCTGAGCGAGTGGTGCAGATCCAGCGTACTTTCCGGTTTGACCACCTCGGGTTGATTCCGGGCATCGCCCGCCAGCGTGTAGCGCAGATGCGCGGCATCCCAGCTCAATCGTAGCAGCGGGCCATTGGCGGTTTTACGCACAAAGCGGCCAATGCCCGGGGAACTTTGCGGCGTTAAGCCAAAATCAAGAAACTGCACGCCGCTGTCGGCAATTAGCGTAACGCTTTGTTTATAATCGCAAAGAGTGACAAGCATCGTCAGGCTCCGATTTTCTTAAAGGTGACAGGTACGATCTTGTCTGCGCTATAGCGCGCGGTACAGGTGGCAACATCAAAGGTGTTCGCTTTGCAGCTAATTTCTGGCATTGGGAAGCGAGAACCATCGCTACAGCGCGCCGTACCCCGACTTTTAATCAGCAGTTCGCCGTTCTGATGCAACCCGGCGAACAGGGCGACCCGGCAGATAATGTTGTCGTCATGTACCAGACGGGCCGTACCTTTGTTGTTTTCAATCTGATAGCGCAGCGATGGGGCATTTTTCATTTCAAGTAAAAGCCGCCAGTTGCCGTTCAGGAAACGTGTCGTTCCGGCGCGGAGCTGGTTGGGTTCCATCACCAGCACATCTTTAGCAATGGGGGCCAGTACAATGTTATTAACCGGAGCTGGCTGTTCCGTATGGCTGGCGAGCTGTAAGGGCAGAGCGCGGGTTAGCGTCGGCAATGTTGGGGAGATAACCGCCGGGGAATGCGCCAGTATAGGCGCTGGCGCTGATGGCCAGAACAGCGAGGCGGCTATCGCGACAATGAGTGCCGCCGCGAAGGGCAGCGTCCAACGCCAGCGTCCTCGCGCCGTGGCGGCGCGGTGAGTGATGGGGGCTACATTGGAAGCCGATTCCTGTTCGTAAAGTAGCGGAATATCGGCCTGAGCAAAGGCTACCATCGGTTCAGTGGGCGAGTCGTCGGCAGGAAGATGTTCAATGAGCGGTTCTGGCTCAGCGATACGCAGGCAAGCAAAAGCATCGCCACGAGGGCTTTCGTTGAGGTTAACAAATCCCCAGAAGCAAATAACCGGTTTGTCATTCACCAGAAAAAGATGGTTCTCGCCCGGAAACTGCAATGTATTTTCCAGCAACGCGCCGAAGAGCTGTTGTGCAGGTTTACCTGATTGCTGACAACTGCCGGAGAGCACCCACACCGTTTGCTGGAGCGCATCAAGAGCTCGCAGGGCACTTTCGCGCTGAGCCGTGCTGGCGGCGTTCCAGCTGACTACGCTGCCTTCAACAGGCGAGTACCAGTCAACGCGGTCCCCTTCATCATTTAACTGCGGAACCGCCAGGCTGTCGCATACAGCGAATTGTTTACGCAGGCGAAGGGTTTCGCGCACCTGATTTGCCGAATCAAACACGGCTTGCCCGCCGCCACCCACCGCCTGAAAATCATCAAGATTTCCGCTGCGTAAGAGAATTTTTGCCACGTTATTGCCCTTTAGACTTCTTCACCGATCTACTTTACAGAAGGGGGCTTCAGGCCAAACGGTGAAAGAGAGGGCTAAAATGGGCAATTCTCAGCGTATTGAATTTCAGCGCCCTAAGTAAAACCTGCTGTGGGATTGGGTGAGCGGTATAACAACACGCGCAGGAAGTTGGTGTTGTAATGACGACTTAAAAAGTATTTGCAATATGTTATGATCTAGCCTGCAAATTCATTTTTCAGGCAGATTATGAACTATCGAGCAGATATTGTTGGGTTGAGAGGGATTGCTGTTTTATTAGTCATTCTTTTTCATGCGGGGGTTACGCTTTTCCCATCAGGGTTTGTGGGCGTTGATGTTTTCTTTGTGATCTCTGGGTTTCTAATATCAGGGGTCATTCAGACAGCGATTGTTAATAACACGTTCTCATTTAGCCAGTTTTATGCCAGACGGCTATGGCGTTTACAGCCAGCAATGCTCACGATGCTGTTATTCTCGCTGTTGGTGGCCTCTGTCTTTTATTTGCCGGACGACTATTCAGACTTTCTGAAAAGTAGTCGTAAAGTTATTCAGGCAACGGCGAACCAATATTTCGCACATGAAACAACTGGATACGCAGCACCTGATGCCGATAAAATGTTGCTGCTGCATATGTGGTCATTGTCAATTGAATGGCAATGGTATCTGTTTTTCCCTTTAATCTATACCGTGTGTGTAAAGTTTTTAAATAAGCAGAAGTTGTTTCTGGGTATCTGTTTATTTACATTGATCGCCATTGCTTATTCACTCATCTTCGGGGTAAAACATCCTGTCCAAACATACTATGCTTTTCTCTCTCGCATTTTCGAGTTTATGTTGGGTGTGTTGGCCTATGAGATGTCTAAACGGAAAAGTGTCTTAAAGAATCAGTGGCAGACGGTAATAACAGTTGTGGCACTGATGGTTATTATTTTTGTTGCCACAAAAGAAGATATCCTCAAGGCCTATCCTAATTATTGGGCATGGGCTGTTGCCATGAGTTCGGCCGTGTTACTTGCCTGGGGCGCAACTGAAAAAGAAACACTCTATGCAAAATTGACCTCAACTAAGCCGCTGGTTTATATCGGAGAAATATCGTACTCGTTGTATCTCTTCCATTGGCCGCTACTGGCAGCGCTGCATTATGTTGGGTACGAGAGTATGCTGGCCCGCACACTGGCAGTAGCATTATCCTTTGCGCTGGCATCACTCACCTATTTTTATGTTGAGATGCCATATCGTAAGAGTAAAACCCCATTATTGAAATCACTTCTGCTACTGGTCATTGTTCCTTATATACTTTTCTATGGAATTTATAGCGTGGTGAAACATAACGACCAGTTTAGCAGTTTGCGTTTTGGTTCTGAAATGGCAAGAGTCAATAAGACATTGGATGAATCACGTTTGAAACAGCGTGAGGAGTGCATGAATATAAATGTAAAGGGAACGGATGCCAAATGCATTGTTGGTGATAAAACTTCAGCGAATCGCGTTTTATTGATGGGCGATTCTCATTCGAATCAATACTGGAATTTCTTTGACCGCCTGGGAAAAGACGCTAACCTTGCTGTGGATGTTAAATCGACCTCTTTATGTCTTGCATTTCCTGGGATTTATCAGTACGACTTTTGGAATTATCCAGATATGCCGTACCAGCAATGCCACGATAATGTTAATGAATACTACAAGGCGATTGATTCCGGTAATTACGCTTTTGTCATCATTTCTGAAGTATGGGAAAACTATGCGAGTTTTAATATTTACGAACATCCGGATGATAAAAAGTCACGTGATTTATCGATTGAACGCATCAACAAGGCAGCACGAGTGGGGATCAAACGAATCATAGCCTCTGGCGCTACACCTGTCATTGTCAAAACTATGGCGCCAATGCCAGCTGGTTTTTTGACCTGTTTTTATGAGCATTTTAAAACACGTCGGGCTTATTCAGAAAATGAGTGCAACCCGCATGCGCAGGTAAATGATGCTCAGTGGTGGACCACTAAAATGTTTGACTCGTTACAGCAAGAATTTCCGCAGTTAATCATTATTGACCCGAAAAGGGTACAATGCGACGGTCAGCGCTGTGATACTGAAATTGACGGTATCCCTTTGTATCGTGATGTCGGGCACCTTAATGATTATGCGACCAGTATATTTGCGGAGCGTTATCTCAGGAAAATTGGTAATCCATTGAAAAATAAAGATTAAAATGTAAATGCGCGGTGTGGGGAAAATCTAACCGCGCATTTCATGAATTTGTATATTAACGCATTGATAGTTCGAAAGTTTATGCCTTATGGTTTCTGGTTATTTGCCAGTTTGCGCCCCCTGTGCTGTTATTAAACCCCATATAATAAAATCGAAAGGCTTATAACCATGTCTACAGGGAAAACACTTCTCGCGCTGGCGCTGAGTGCATTATTACCGGCAAGCGCGGCGTGGTCCGCGAACAACGACACGCTGATTTACTGTTCAGAAGCGTCACCTGAATCTTTTAACCCGCAAATTGCCAGTTCCGGCCCGTCATTCGTCGCCAGTTCACAGGTGCTGTATAACCGTTTGATCAATTTTGATCCGGTGAAGAATACGCCGATACCGTCGCTGGCAACCGAGTGGGAAATTTCACCGGACGGGTTGACCTATACGTTTACCCTGCGTCAGGGAGTGAAATTCAACAGTAATAAATTCTTCAAACCCACCCGCGACTTTAACGCTGATGATGTGGTGTTCTCTGTGCTGCGCCAGAAAGACGCCGATCATCCGTACCATAATGTCTCGCAGGGCCGCTATGAATATTTCCACGATGTTGGCCTGGATTCGCTCATTAAAGAGGTGAAAAAGGTCGATGATTATCACGTTCAGTTTGTCCTTAATGAACCGAACGCCGCGTTTCTGGCTGACTGGGGGATGGATTTCGCGTCGATACTTTCCGCTGAATATGCCGATGCAATGCTGAAGAAGGGCACCCCGGATAACGTCGATAACTGGCCGATTGGCACCGGGCCGTATGCGTTGCAACAGTACAAAGTTGACTCGCTCATTCGCTACATTGCCAACCCGAACTATTGGGATGGCGAAGTGCCAACGAAACACCTTATTTTCTCTATCACGCCAAATGTCCAAACCCGTCTGGCAAAACTGCAAACCAACGAGTGTCAGATTATCCCGGCGCCGTCGCCGGTCCAGTTTGCGGAAATTACCAAGAATAAAGATCTGACCCTGCATAAAGTCGATGCGCTTAACGTGGGTTATCTGGCATTTAATACCGAGAAAAAACCGTTTGATAATGTGCTGGTGCGTCAGGCGCTGAACTACGCTACCGACAAGCAGGCTATTATCAAGGCCGTATTTTTGGATTCTGGTACGGTCGCGAAGTCGCCGATCCCGCCGAATATGCTGGGCTTTGACAAGAATCTGAAGGACTACACTTACGACCCGGAAAAAGCGAAAGCACTACTTAAACAGGCAGGGCTGGAGAAAGGCTTTGAAGCGACGTTATGGTCGATGCCGGTACAGCGCCCGTATAACCCAAATTCGCGGCGTATCGCGGAAATGATCCAAAGCGATTGGGCGAAAGTGGGCGTAAAAGCCAAAATTGTGTCGTATGAGTGGGGCGAATATCTGTCAGGGATGCGCAAAGGCGAGCATGATACCGCGCTGTTTGGCTGGATGTCGGACAATGGCGATCCGGACAACTTTGCCGGCACGCTGCTGGGTTGCGGCAGTATTAAATCCGGCTCCAATGCCGCGCGCTGGTGTAATAAAGAGTATGATGGGCTCGTGAAAAAAGCACTGCTCGCAAGCGATCCGGCAAAACGCGCTGCGCTCTATGGTCAGGCGCAGGAGATTTACTTCCAGCAAGCGCCGTGGATCGCGCTGGCGAACGGAAAAACGTTCTACGCGACGCGCAGTAACGTGACGGGGTACAGCGTCAGCCTGATGGGCAGTGATTTTTCGAAAACGAAAATCAATTAAGGAGTTTGTATGTCACATCTGGATGAGGTCATTACGCGGGTTGACGCCGCGATTGATGAGAGTGTGATCGCTCATATGAATGAACTGCTGGTGGTGCTCAGCGATGATGCGGAGCTTAGCCGGGACGATCGCTATACGCAGCAGCAGCGCTTGCGTACAGCGATTGCGCATCATGGTCGCCAGCATAAAGAGGATGAGGAGGCGCGTCGCGACCAACTCACCCGTAGCGGCACCATTCTGTAACGCTCAAAACTGGCGTCTGGCCACCAGCCAGGCGCCGACCACCAGCATTATTGCACCGCACACCGGGCCGATTAGCGCTCGCCACGCAATTCCCTCAGTTTTCACGATATCCATCACCAGCCCGCCAATCAACTGGCTGGCGACCAGCACCGCAATAGTTGTCGCCGCGCCCACGTATTGATAGCCGCTGATACTGGCAAAAACAAAAAACGACCCCAGCAGGCCCGGAATCAATGTCCACCACTTTACCGCAGATACCAGCTCACTCGCGCCCGCCAGCCCGTACTTCACCAACAGAATACTGACAAACAGCACGATGCCGACCAGCGAATTCAGCAGCATGGCGATCAGAATAGTCGAGGAGCTCTGAGTGATGCGCACCATGAGCGTATTCTGAATCACCAGGCCAATGCCAGCGGCAACCAGAAACGCTAAGGTGAGGGTGCTGTTCATGCTTTTCCATCCGGATCGGTGCGGTTATCCAGCTGTAGCTGCATGAAGGTGAGATCCAGCCAGCGGCCAAATTTTGTGCCGACTTGCGGCATCTGCCCGGTAGTGATGAACCCTAAGGTTTCATGCAGATGCAAAGACGCGGAGTTCTGCGCCTCAATACCCGCCACCATGACGTGCTTGCCACGACGGCGCGCTTCTTCAATCAACGCTGTCAGCAACGCTCGGCCAAGACCTTTTCCCTGATGATCCGGATGAACGTACACTGAATGCTCCGCCGTATGGCGGAAACCATCGAAAGCTCGCCAGTCGCCATAGGAAGAGTAGCCGGTCACCACGCCGTTTTCTTCGCTCACCAGCACCGGGAAATGGGCGAACTGACGGGCTTCGAACCAGGCGATACGGTTGTCGGTATCAACGGTTTTATCGTTCCAGATAGCCGCGGTATGCACGACGGCATGGTTATAGATTTCGGCGATCGCCGCGCAATCTTCTTTCGTCGCAAAACGAATGCTCATGACTTGAACCTCAGAGAATGTTCACTATAGTATAACGATATGAATACTATTGAAGACAATTTAAATCAACGGATCGGTGCAAGAATTCGTATCGAACGTGAATCACGCGGCTGGTCATTAAGCGATCTCACCGAGCGTGCGGGCGTCTCTCGCGGCATGATCCATAAAATCGAACGCGGCGAGAGCAGCCCGACGGCGGCGCTGTTGGCACGTTTGTCTGGTGCTTTTGGTATTAGCATGTCGACGCTGATTGCGCGAGCCGAAATGCAGGAGGGCAAACTGCTGCGCTTTGCGGATCAGCCAGTCTGGCACGATCCGCAAACGGATTATTTGCGTCGTCATGTTTCACCACGCAGCGATATGCCGATTGATCTCGTCCAAATTGAACTGCCTGCGGGCAGCGATATCCCGATGCCAGCCTCGGCTTATGCCCTGGCGCGGCAGTTAATCTGGCTGACGAAAGGCGAGCTGGTTTTTGTCGAGGGCGATACGCGCCATGAGATGAAGGCGGGTGATTGTCTGGAGCTGGGGCCGCCAAACGACTGCCGGTTTGTTAATGAGACGAAAGAAGCCTGTACGTATCTGGTGGTAAGGCTCAACACGCCTCCGGCCTGATGCGCCGCATATTGTTAAACGTAAAGTGTGAATCAACGCTACGCTCTGTACAGGTTTTCAAACAAAGGCACAGGTTATGACCAAAGACACATTACGTCAGCGTCGCTGGGTTCTGGCATCACGTCCGCACGGTGAGCCGGTGGCTGATAATTTCCGCCTTGAAGAGGCAAATGTTCCTGAACCCGCAGAGGGCGAAGTGCTGCTACGCACAATCTATCTTTCACTCGATCCCTACATGCGTGGGCGAATGAGCGATGCGCCATCTTACTCACCGCCGGTCGAACTGGGTGCGGTGATGGTGGGCGGCACCGTTAGCCGGGTAGAGCAATCGCGTCATCCGAACTTTAAAGCGGGTGAATGGGTACTGGGTTACAGCGGTTGGCAAAGCTATGATGTATCCAACGGTGAAGGGCTGGTGAAGCTTGGCGATGCGCCGGAGCATCCTTCCTGGTCACTCGGTATTCTCGGCATGCCAGGTTTTACCGCTTATATGGGGCTGCTCGATATCGGCCAGCCTAAGGCGGGTGAAACGTTGGTGGTGGCTGCCGCCACGGGCCCGGTTGGGGCGACGGTGGGGCAAATCGGTAAACTAAAAGGCTGCCGCGTGGTGGGTATTGCGGGCGGGCCAGAGAAATGCCGTCATGCGGTGGAGGTACTGGGGTTTGATCTCTGTATCGATCATCGGGCGGAGGATTTTGCCGAACAGCTTGCCAGCGCCTGTCCGGCAGGGATTGATGTGTACTACGAAAACGTAGGCGGTAAGGTTTTTGATGCCGTATTGCCCCTGTTGAATACGTCGGCACGCGTGCCGGTATGTGGCCTGGTGAGCGGTTATAACGCTACTGACCTTCCTGATGGCCCCGACAGACTGCCGCTGCTGATGGGCACTTTGTTGAAAAAACGGATCCGCATGCAGGGCTTTATCATTGGCCAGGACTATGGCCATCGCATCGGCGAGTTTCAGGAGGAGATGGGCCGCTGGGTGCAGGAAGGGAAAATAAAATACCGTGAACAAATTATTGATGGCCTGGAGAATGCGCCTGCGGCGTTAATCGGCCTGTTAAAAGGGGAAAATTTCGGCAAAGTCGTTATTCGCCTCGCTAACGATTAGTAAAGATTGAAACGGCGTAGTCAATACGCCGTTTTTTTTCGTGCAAAAATATCATAAACCGCTTTAATATAGTGTAACAGAAGCGTTGATATAAAACGCTCAGTCAAAAGCATGACATTTAGAAATTCATTCTCTCGCCATCATCAGGAAATGCAACACTGTCAGGTAGTCAATAACCGTATTTGAGATATGGCCCTGTGTTGGGTCATGACGATGAGAGCGACCATTATTATGTTTGATTTTGCCAAAGCGCAAAGATTGAGTCTGACTCAACAGGTAGAACAAAATTTAAAAAATGCATTAATTATTGGCGCGCTAAAACCCGGCGCGCGCCTGGTGACGAAAGATATCGCTGAAAGCCAGGGAATTAGTATTACGCCCGTACGTGAGGCCTTGCTGCGTCTGGTCTCGTCCGGCGCGCTGTACGCGGCCCCTGCACAGGCATTTTTAGTCCCGGAGCTTAATCTGGAGCGTTATAATGAAATTCAGATAATCCGGAAGAAGCTGGAAGGTATGGCGGCAGCGGCAGCGTCTGAAAAAATGACCATAGAAAAAGTAAGTCAATTACAGCGATTAGTCGAAGAGTTTCACTCAATTAAAAGCAGCGGCGACATCGCTAAAACGTTACAGTCAAATTATCAGTTTCGTTTTCGCCTCTATGAATTTGCTGAAATGCCGACATTAACGGCGCTAATTGAGCAACTCTGGGTTCGCATTGGGCCCAGCTTCAATTATTTATACCCGCACGCGGATGAACAATTCTATCAGCGTGAGTTTTATCGCTCATTGCTTTTGGCGTTAGCGAAAGGCGCACAGGTAGAAAGTTATGATGCTATGTGTGAAGTTATAGATGAAAGCGGGGCATTATTGCAGCAGCAATACATTAATTAATTTCAGGTATTAATTAGTGTTGATTAATAATGAAGTGTTAAATTTAGCGAATATTAAATATAGATGAAAGAACCCTCATCCCGCCGGGACGAGGGTTGGGGTGCTTACTCGAAGGTCCAGCCCACGTTTAAACCCACACCGTAGTTACGCCCCGGAGCGGGTTCGTAGTAGCGGCCATTTGATTCGTTAACGATGACTGAGCCGACATACTCGCGGTCAAACAGGTTATCCACGCGACCAAAGACGTCCATATTCACCTTGCCGATGTTGAATTTATAGCCTGTGTTCAGGCCAACAACCGTCCACGATGGCGCTTTGGCGGTATTTTCATCATTGGCCATGATATCGCTCAGATAACGAATATCGCCCCCGGCATACCAGCCGCTTTCTGGTTCATATCCCAGTGAGGCAAATCCCATATTACGCGCGATGCCCGGCATGCGGTTTCCGTTACAGTTGGTGTCGTCGCAGACGTTGGTACGATAGGTAGCATCCAGATAGGTCCACGCGGCTTTCGCACGCCAGTTCTCAGCAAAGCGTTGATCAAGCGATAGTTCTGCACCCTGACGGCGCGTTTTACCGGCATTTTTATAGCTGGTACGCCCGCCGCTGTGGGCATCGGTGACAATCTCGTTGTCAGTGTTGGTCTGGAAGAGGGCAACTGAGAGCAACCCGTTGCCGATACGGGTTTTACTGCCAATTTCGACGGTGTCATTGGTCGAGGGTTTAAGATCGAAATTCAAACCACTTTTCCCATCTGAGCGATAAGAAAGCTCGTTGATGGTCGGCGTTTCAAAACCGCGTCCGGCAGAAAGATAGACATTCCATGCGTCGGTGATGGCGTACTTCAGAGAACCAGCGGGCAACCATTTGTGATAATTCGCGTCGCCGCTGTCGTTGCCATTCTCAGGGGTAATGTAGCGATCGTTGGAATCAAACCAAACTGAACTATAGCGTACCCCGGCATCCAGGCTCAGTTTATCCGTCAATTGCCACTGTGTTTGCAGGTAGGGGTCGAGGTTCCACATCAGGTTACGTTCGTTGCGGCGCAAATCGCCTTTCTGACCATACTCCGGCGTGCTGCCATTCATCACAAAGTTTTCATACCCTTTGCGCTGTTCGCTCATGTTTTCATAATCGAGCCCGGTGGTGAAGGTCACCGGCACCAGCAGTTCGCCCCGGTGCGTCCAGCGGGTATCAATACCCTGATAATGGCGGGTCAGTTCAATCACGCCACCTGCGTGCTTCGGGTTATTAATTTGTGGCGTGTCGGGAATCGATTGGTACTGCGTGGTTTCGCGCTCACCGGCGTAGAGCATCATGCTCAGATCATCGTTTTCCGTTAACTGACGATCGTAGCGTAAGCCTGCCTGAGTTTGCTTGATGGTTTTGCGGGTGTGGTACTGCTCAGCGCGGGGTGACTGCTGCGGGTTATCGCGCCATTCGCTTTCGGTTAGACCGCCTGCATCGTCGGCTTTAATATCGACGCTGTTAAACAGCAGCGTCAGTTTGCTGGCGTCATCAATGCGCACACCCAGTTTAGCGTTAGCGAGATTTTTCTGGGCGCCGCTACGATCGCGATAGCCATGCGTCGAAAAGCGGCTGGTGGAAACGGTGTAATCGACGTCGCCCGCCTGCGTGCCGTCACCTACGGCGCCGGAGGCTTTCAGACCATATCGCCAGCTACCAAAACTACCGTAATAGCTGCTGGCTTCTATCGTCCCTGGTTGCTGCCCGGTTTGCGTGTTGACGTTAATCACACCGCCGGAAGAGTTCCCGTACAGCGCCGAGAAGGGTCCGCGCAGGACATCAATGCTTTCGACGCTATTGATATCAATATTAGAGGTCTGCCCCTGACCATCTGGCATAGTGGCGGGAATGCCGTCAACGTAGAGACGCAGCCCGCGTACGCCAAATGTTGAACGCGCACCAAAACCGCGAATCGACAGCTGAAGATCCTGCGCGTAGTTCTGGCGATTTTGCACCTGTAAACCCGGTACTGCGCCAAGAGACTCGGAGAGATTAACGCGCGGGGTGGCGTGACGCATTTCCTCGCCATCGACCACGCTCACGGCAGCTGGGGTATCCAGTTCTGACAAGGTCTGTGGAGCCGCGGTGACGATAATCGTTTGCTCATCGGCTGCAAAAAGGGCAGGCGAGAAAATGAGCGGTAAGAGAAGCGCCGGAAGCGATGCTGAATGTACATTTATGATTTTCATTAGAAACCCGCAAGACGAACCAAATGGAACATATCCTGGTCATGTTAATACTTATGTAAACACATTGAAAACTTTAGTGGCACTTTGCGTTAAACATGATGTCGAAAGGTGAAATTTTTTGCCCGGGACAGGGAATTAAGACTCCACTTTGCGTCAATTAATGATTACTATTCGCATCTATAAAACGTCGTGCAATGACGCGATGAAGTTAAGAAGCCTTGTGAAGCAGTAACATATTGGTCCATCAAAGGGAGTCGTCATGTCATTACGTCAATTGTCCGCACCGCGTCTGCGTCGTTCGTTATTACTGAGCACTCTGTTACTGGCGGGCAGCTTTAGCGCCCATGCCGCCGACGAGATGCTGCGCAAAGCGGTCGGCAAAGGGGCTTATGAAATGGCCTATAGCCAGCAGGAAAATGCGCTCTGGCTGGCTACATCACAGAGCCGTAAACTCGATAAAGGCGGCATCGTTTACCGTCTCGACCCGGTGACGCTGGAAGTAACCCAGATTATCCATAACGATTTAAAACCGTTCGGCGCCACGATTAATAACCAGACCCAGACCCTGTGGTTTGGCAATACCACCAACAGCACTGTGACGGCGATTGACGCCAAAACGGGCGATGTGAAAGGCCGTCTGGTTCTTGATAACCGCAAACGCAGCGAAACCGTGCGCCCGCTGGCAACGCGTGAACTGGCTGTGGATGAGAAAACCAACACCGTTTACGTGACCGGGCTAGGTAAAGAGAGCGTTGTTTGGGCGATTGACGGCGAGAAACTGGCGCTGAAAGCGACCATCGAAAATACCGGTAAAATGGGCACTGGCCTGGCTGTGGATGCAGACAAGCAGCGTCTGTATGTGACCAACGGTGACGGCGAGCTGGTGACTATCGACACCGCGAGCAACAAAGTGCTGGAGCGTAAGAAACTTCAGGACGATGGCAAAGAACACTTCTATATCAACATCAGCCTGGATACCGCAGGTCAGCGTGCGTTTATCACCGACTCTAAAGCACCGCAAGTGCTGGCGGTTGATCTGAAATCTGGTAAGGTCCTGGCGACTATCGATACGCCAGAATCCCTGGGCGTACTCTACAACCCAGCCCGTAATGAAGTTTACGTGACGCAACGTAAAGCGGGTACCGTGACGGTGATTGATGCGAAAACCTACAAGGTGACCAAAACCATCAAGACGCCAACCTTCCCGAACAGCCTGGCGCTTTCTGGCGATGGCAAAACCCTGTACGTGAGCGTGAAGCAGGAATCGACTCGCGAGAAAGAAGCGACTCAGCCGGACGATGTGATTCGTATCGCGCTGTAATATAAAAAAAAGCGGCTAATCAGCCGCTTTTTTTTATTCTCTTATATCAATTATGGTGCCGAGCGATGAATCTCATGCACGCGCTTACGTACACCAAACCAACCCGCAACCAGCAGTACTGCAATCACCGGAATTGAGCCAATGGTGTAGGTACCGTTTGGATAATCAAACGCCATCAGCACCAGCACGCTGAACAGGAACAGTAGCGTCAGCCAGGAGGTGAACGGTGCGCCCGGTAGCTTAAAGCTGATATCCGCCGCTTTACCTTCTTTAATCGCTTTGCGCAGACGCATCTGGCAGACCACGATAAAGGCCCAGGATGCAATAATCCCCAGTGATGCCACGTTCAGGACAATTTCAAACACCTGGGACGGCACCAGATAGTTCAGGAATACGCCGACGACATAGACGCCGAGTGTCGCCAGAATCCCCGCGTAAGGCACGTGCTGGCGGCTCATTTTGGACATAAACTTCGGTGCGGAACCGCCCATCGACATCGAACGCAGAATACGTCCGGTTGAATAGAGGCCCGAGTTCAGGCTGGAGAGCGCCGCAGTCAGGACCACCACGTTCATCACATCGCCCATATACGGCACGCCGAGTTTTGAGAAGAAGGTGACAAACGGGCTCTGGCCTGCCTGATAGGCGTTCCACGGTAGCAGCAGTACCAGCAGCACGACAGAACCGACATAGAACAGGCCGATACGCCAGATAACGCTATTGATCGCGCGCGGCACGGTGTTCTCTGGATCTTTCGCTTCACCGGCAGCGGTGCCAACCAGTTCAATAGAAGCAAAGGCGAAGACCACGCCCTGAACCAACACCAGCGCGGGCAGCAGGCCGTGCGGGAAGAATCCGCCATTATCGGTGATGAGATGGAAGCCGGTGGCGTTCCCGTCAAGCGGCTTACCGCTGCCGAGGAAAATCGTGCCGACAATCAGGAAGGCGACGATGGCCAGCACTTTCACTAGTGCGAACCAGAACTCCATTTCGGCGAACCATTTCACGCCGATCATGTTCATGGTGCCGACGATCGCCAGCGCGCCCAGCGCAAACACCCATTGCGGTACATCGCCAAACGCGCCCCAGTAGTGCATATAGAGGGCCACGGCGGTGATGTCGACGATCCCGGTCATCGCCCAGTTGACGAAATACATCCAGCCTGCGACGTACGCGGCCTTTTCGCCGAGGAATTCACGAGCATAAGATACGAAACTACCGCTGGAAGGGCGGTGTAATACCAGTTCACCCAATGCGCGCAATATAAAGAAAGAAAAGATGCCGCACACCAGATAGACGATAGCCAGCGACGGCCCCGCCATCTGTAAACGTGCGCCCGCGCCGAGAAACAGGCCGGTACCAATCGCGCCGCCGATAGCAATCATCTGGATCTGACGATTGCCCATCGCTTTGTGATAACCCTCTTCGTGGGAGTTCAGCCAACGGCGTTTCGCCGCACGCTGCTCCTCGGTGGTGTTGTGCTTTGTATTCATTAATTTTATACCTGCTTACCTGTCTAAATCCTTCACGGATGTCCTGTTACCCCGTGCAATAACAAACGATTGCGTGGATAGCAAATTATGCTGTCTTTCTCACGTTTCTGATGCAGAGATAAGACAAACATGGCGCTGCATCCTACACAAAACGCCAAATTGACGCAAAAGATAGATGAAGGATCTCAGGGCTGCTCACAGCGCGGTTGTCGTCGATTCAGCAAACTTAACGATTTATGAATTCCGTTCATGGCTCCTTTCATATTTGCCCGGCTAATACTTATCGCCAGGATGCGCTACGGTATTAAGCACAACGTAAGGAGAAACCGATGAAAATTATTCGTAGTGGATCGCTGCCGTCAGTCAAAGGCCCGGACAGCTGGTTTACCGGTACTGTCAGAATCGATGCGCCTTTTCAGGCTGAAGCCCCCGCGAAAGTGGGTGGGGCAACGGTGACGTTTGAACCCGGCGCACGCACCGCCTGGCATACGCATCCATTGGGCCAGACGTTAATTGTGACGCAGGGCCGAGGCTGGCTACAGGAGTTGGGGAAAGCGCCAGAAGTGCTGAACCAGGGCGATATCGCGTGGATCCCGCCGGAGGTAAAACACTGGCACGGCGCAAGTGCTGAAACGGCAATGACCCATATCGCCATTGCTGAAGCAGAAAATGGCAGCCCGGTCACCTGGCTCGAGCAGGTGACAGACGAACAGTATAAAGAGTGTTAACGTTAGCCTGAACATTTCAGGTTGCTGACGAAGTGTGCTTTGTTCTTGCCGGATGCGCTACGCTTATCCGGCCTACAAAATGTTGCCTGTTCAATATATTGCAGGAGTTCGTAGGCCTGATAAGCGTAGCGCATCAGGCAATGTTCTTACCAGAAAAGCCATTAAGGAAGGAGATGAAGAAGGGGCGGAACGTTGAATCTGCGATTAAAAAACGCCACTCCGGTGGAGTACAGTCATACCGGAGTAGCGGTGGCGATATATCGCCAGGTTCGGTTACGCCGCAGACGGCGTAAGGGTAATACGATCCAGTGGCCCGACAATAAACAAATACGAAGCCAGGCCGATAAGCCCCATTGAGCCAACATACAGAATCGCATAATCAAAAGATTGGGTATTCGCGAGGATCACGCCAATCACCAGTGGCGTCACAATGCTCGCGAGATTACCACACATATTGAAAACGCCACCCGCAATACCTAACACCTCTTTAGGCGAGGTATCGCTCAACACGCACCAGCCCAGATTACCAAATCCTTTGGCAAAGAAGGCCAGGCTCATGGCCGCAATCACCACAAATTCCGAAGACGTGTAGTTGGCGACAATAATAACGCACGAAAGCAGCATGCCACAGATAACCGGGAATTTCCGCGCGGTCGTCAGGCTGTAACCGCGTTTAAGTAGCCAGTCAGAGAAAACGCCCCCCATTAATCCGCCGATGAACCCTGCGATCGCGGGGATACTGGCAACAAACCCAACTTTAAGAATCGACATTCCCTTAGCCTGATACAAATAGGTCGGAAACCAGGTCAGGAAAAACCAGGTAATGGATGTCACGCAGAACTGTCCGATGTAAACGCCAATCATCATTCGGTTTACGCACACGCTTTTGATTTGCGCCAGCGTTAGTTTGTGTTGTTCTTTTTTACTACCCAGAGTCGGCTCACCGCCGCCCTCGCGAATATAATCAAGTTCCTGCTGATTTACCTTGGGATGTTGCAGCGGATCTTTCACTTTTACCAGCCAGAATATGCCCAGCAAAACGCCAATCGCACCAATGTAATAGAACACATAATGCCAGCTCAGGTTGTGCAGAATGATGGTCATTAACGGCGTAATAATGCCCAATGAAATATACTGCGCCGCCTGATACACCGAGGTGACGAATCCGCGTTCATTGTTTGGAAACCACTGCACGCTTAAACGACTGTTTGCCGGGAAGGCCGGTGCTTCAATTGCACCCATCATTAAGCGCAGCAAAACCAGTACAATGAGCGGGCTGGCATAAAGATAAATGGTGCCCTGAAACATCGTTACCAAAGACCAGCCGATTAATGCGCAACCGTAAACCAAACGTGAGCCGTAACGATCTAACAGCCAGCCACCGGGCAGTTGCATGATGACGTAGGAAATCCCAAATACAGAAAATGCGAGGCCCATTGATTCCGGGTCAAATCCCAGCTCTTTACTCATAATCGGTGCGACAACGGATAGTGTTGCGCGATCGGCATAGTTAAATACGGTTGCTAAAAACAGAAATATCAAAATGCTGTAACGGACATTGGTACGTTTTATTATTGTATTCATCACCCACTCCTTTTTCAGGGTTGCGAGAGAATGTTGTAGGGAAGGAGGGCGGGATAACCCGCCCGAAAATTACGGACGTTTTCCGAACTCACAGGAGAGCTGCGTCCAGCGACGGGCCTGCTCGCTGAGGCTGAAACCCAGACCGTGGCGATCGGAAATCCACATCCGGCCATTCCGCAGTTCTAGTTGTTCATTAAACAGCGGGTTCAACCACTCGAAATGCTCCAGCCACGGCTCCAGTGGATAGGCCGCGGAAAGATGTAAATGCACTTCCATCGCGAAATGCGGCGCCAGCTTGCGATCATGTTTAGCGGCGAGATCCATAATCTTAAGGAACGGAGAAATTCCCCCTACGCGCGGCGCATCCGGCTGAACAAAATCACTGGCATTGCCCAGAATCAGCTGTTCATGCTCGCGGAAGCTGGTCAACATTTCACCGGTAGCGATAGGCGTATCCAGCGCGGCGGCAAGCTGTGCGTGGCCCTCCACGTCATAGGCATCAAGCGGCTCTTCAATCCAGATTAAATTGAACTGTTCCATTTTTCGGCCCATACGAATGGCGGTTTCGCGATCCCACTGCTGATTGGCATCGACCATCAGCGGGAAATCATCGCCCAGCGCTTCACGTACGGCGGTCAGACGGCGGATATCCTCCGCGCAGTTTGGCTGGCCGACTTTCAGTTTGATACCACCAATGCCGTTTTCACGTGAAATCACCACGTTCTTAAGGACCTGATCCAGCGGCGTATGCAGGAAACCGCCTGAGGTGTTGTAGCACTGTACTGAATCGCGATGTGCGCCCAAAAGTTTCGCCAGCGGTAATCCCGCACGTTTTGCTTTCATATCCCACAGGGCAATATCGATAGGGGAGATGGCCTGAACGGCCATGCCACTTCGGCCAACGGATGCCCCGGCCCACAGTAGTTTGGTGTAAATCTTATCGATATCGTTGGGATCTTCACCCAATAGGTTGTCGGCAATTTCTTTGGCATGCGCGTAAATACCCTGGCCGCCAGCGCGTTTGGAATAGCTAAAACCAACGCCTTCGAAGCCATCGCGACTGCGAATTTCGGCGATGATAATTGCCACCTCGGTCAGCGGCTTCTGGCGTCCGGTAAGTACTTTTGCGTCGCTAACCGGGGTGGCAAGTGGCAGGAAGGCCAATGAAAGCTTGACCCATTCAATACGGTCACCCGTTTCTGCAGCGGTTTTACTGTTGGCCGCTTTCGCGTAGGTCACTGACTCGGAATTTGCGCTAAAGGTCATAAATGTCTCCTGATAAATAAATGTTTGCGCTAACATTTGTATCCTGGCATTTTTTAACAGGCCAGAGGATTGGGTTAAATTTGAACAAATGATCACAATAGTGTGACTAAAAAGGGAATATCGTGGTATTGATGTCACATTCCAGGCCGCTTTGTGGAACTGCACAATGCATAATGATATCGCTAACATTTTGTAATTAATGTTATTCTCTAAGCGGTTGTTTTTGCTGAGACAGGAATGAGGCCGTCTGGTAATAGCGGGGAACATCATGAATAATGCATATTCAACATTATCCTCTGAGGCAGGACTAACCACATTGAAACGTCCCGAAACACCCCGTGCGCCAACGCTCGAAGACGTCGCGCGTGCTGCCGGATTGTCCTCAATGACGGTAAGCCGGGCGCTCAATACGCCGCAGTTGGTGAGGCCAAAAACGGTCGAAAAAGTGATGCAGGCGGTGCGTGCCACGGGGTATATCCCGAATGCACTTGCTGGCGGACTGGCATCACGGCGTAGCAAACTCATTGCCGTTGTGGTGCCGCAAATTAACAACAATATGTTTGTTGATACCATTCAATCGTTGAGCGATACCCTGGCCCAGCGCGGTTATCACATTCTGCTGTGCGTAGCGGGTTATACGCAGCAAACGGAAGCCGAACTGGTGGCAACGCTGCTTTCTCGTCGCCCGGATGGCGTGGTGCTCACCGGTATTCATCACACCACGGAACTTAAAAAGGTGATTCTTAATGCTGCTATTCCGGTGGTAGAAATCTGGGATCTCACCCCCACGCCGTTGGATATGCTGGTGGGATTTTCCCATGAAAAGGTCGGTCAGGCGACGGGGGAATATCTCATAAAGAAAGGCTACCGACGTCCTGGATTACTGTGGACCGCCGATCGCCGTGCCGCACAACGTAAGCACGGTTTATGCGAGGTATTGAGGCGTCATAACATTGACGAACCGCCGCAAGTCGATGTTCCGCTCCCCGCTTCGCTGGCGCTCGGGCGTAGCGGGTTGAGCCAGCTTTTAGCCGAAAGCGAATTCGATATCATTGTTTGTAGTTCTGACACGCTGGCGCAGGGGGCCATCATGGAAGCGGAATCCCGCGGGGTACGTATACCTCAGGATATCGCGGTAATGGGATTTGGCGATCTTGATTTTGCCGCGTTTAATCGTCCGGCAATCACCACGGTAAGCGTTGACCGACGCGGGATCGGTGAACGTGCGGCGATACTGTTGGCCGATCGTATCGAGCATGTCACGCGCGATGAAACGATTCTGGATTTAGGGTTTGAACTCATTGAGCGAGAGTCGGCGTAGACATCGTTTATCATCACTTTCACCTGTTGCACTACACTTATCCCTTTCCCCAAAAGTGGAGGCAGCATGATAACGCTCTACGGTGTACCGGGCTGGGGTTCCGCTATCAGCGAACTGATGCTCACACTCGCGAAAATTCCCTACACCTTTATTGATGTTGATGGTTTCGATCACCCGGGGCCGAAGCGCGAGTTACTGAAAGTGCGCAATCCGCTTTGTCAGGTGCCAACGCTGGAACTGGAAAACGGCGAAATCATGACCGAAACGGCGGCTATTGCCCTGATGGTGCTCGATCGTTGCCCTGATCTTGCGCCGCCAATTGGTCGAGCTGAAAGGCAACAGTTCCAGCGTCTGCTTATCTGGCTGGTCGCCAATGTATATCCCACTTTCACCTATGCTGATTATCCCGAGCGTTGGGCAGCCGAAGCCTCGGAGCAGTTAAAAGAAAACTGTATTGAATACCGCAAGTCTCTTTATTGTTGGCTGGAAACACAGCTAAGCGCTCAGCCCTACGCGCTGGGTAGTGAAATCACATTGCTCGATTGCTATATCGCGGTGATGATGACCTGGGGCCCGCGACGCCCGTGGTTTGAGCTCAACACGCCAGGGTTAGTGTCGGTGGCCGACGCCGTCTACCAGCGAGGCGATCTCCAGCAGGTGCTGCGTGATAATAAATTAATCTAAATCATAAACGCGTAAGGGGAAGTACGGTTAAGGTAGGGTCTCGCAGGAACGCGTCATAGCGTCGTCTATTCATTCAGGATAGGATGTCACAACAATGAAATCATATCGATCACTCTCACTTGCCGTCATGCTTCTGACTGCCTTCAGTGCGCAAAGCGAAACGGCTGTTCCTCAGGATGTTCAGCGTTTTATCGATGAGGCCGAAATATGCCAGCATCTGGCCGGAGAGTGGGACCCGTCACTTCCGGAGCAACAGCAGAAAGAGATAAAAGCCGGTGTCGACGAGCACTGTTCAAAGGCGGAGAAACAACTTCCTGCATTACGCGGTAAGTACAGTGAAGAACAGGATATCCTGGCGATGATTTCGGGGTATTCGTTGTGATTTCTACCACCGCTTTTGCGGCTCTAAACGCACAATTTAACAACCCGCCCGCCGTACCTGTGGTAGCTTTAAACCTCTTATAATAAGGAGCCTGCTATGCCACACGTTGATATCAAAAGTTTTCCTCATGAACTGAACGCCGAAGAGACCGAAGCGCTGGCTGCGGATATTACCGAGGTGATCATCCGTCATCTGCACAGCAAAAACAGTTCCGTGAGTGTCGCCTGGACGCAGGTTCAGCCAGAAGCGTGGAAAGAAGTCTGGGATAGCCAGATTGGCCCGCACATGAATGAGCTTATTAAAAAGCCGGGTTACAGCATGTAATGCTTCGCCGGGTGGCAGTGGCTATCCGGCGAAACGTTCTGCAGGTTAATCCAGCGCGCGCACCAGCTTTCCGCTGGTGACGAACGTTCCCGCGCCAAGATGATGCAGCGTATTGCGTTTATCATCGTCAAACAGCCAGCGCCCTTCGATAAAAGCATTGCCATCAGCGGCGGCAGAGACGACTTCGCCAAACAATGTGTCGTATTTTTCGGCGGCATTGATTTCCGGCAGCAGGCGGCACTCCATCCACGCCAGACACTTTTCCTCAATCATGGGCAACCCCAGGACCGGACCATTAACGGTTGGGATGCCGTAGCTGTTAAATTTATCCTCATCGCGCCCGGACGTGCTGCCAACGGCATAAGTCCAGTTGGTGGCAGCAACCCCCGGCACCACGATGCCAAAGGTGCCGTTACGCTCGATAAGCTCGCGTGACCATGCGCTTTTATCCACCACAATAGCAATACGCGGCGGATCAAACTCCACGGGCATCGACCACGCTGCTGCCATCACATTGCGACGGCCGCTTTTTTCGTCCTTGCTGGTGATAAGGATCGTCGGGCCATGATTCAGTAAACGGCTGGCATGTCTTAACTCAACAGGGCGGAAATGGCTCATAGGGTGTCCAATAAAAGTTTATACATCATAATAGTAATGTCGTATCTCTCGCATAAAGCAAGTGCGTACCGGGCGAATCGCCACTGTCGATAAAAAGTGGCTCAATTCCATCGATGTTTGTCAATCAGGCCTATTTTGCAGGATGGCAACAGCCGCCATACTGGTGCCATCTGAACACGTCAGGAGTACTGAGATGAAAATTACCCAGGTGCGCAACGCAACCCAGATTATCCATTTTGCCGGTAAGTCGTTCCTTATCGACCCGCTGCTGGCAGCGAAAGATGCCTATCCTGGCTATGCAGGTTGTGTTCGGTCTCATATTCGGGTACCGATGGTGGAATTACCCTTTGATATCGAAACGCTGTTAGCGGTGGATGCCATTATTGTGACCCACACGCATCCGGATCATTGGGATGACGCTGCGGTTAAGTTGATTCCAAAAGATAAGCTAATTTATGTGCAAAATGAACGCGACCGCGCATTATTAACCTCGCAGGGTTTTACACATCTGTCGGTATTATCTGAACATTCAATGTTCGGTGATATTGAGCTGATTAAAACCGAGGGGCAACACGGTTTGGACGCGGCTTATGCCGATGCGGCGGTCGGTGAGCGAATGGGCGACGCCTGCGGCGTAGTCTTCCGCCATCCGTCAGAGAAAACACTCTATCTCATTGGCGATACTATTTGGGTTCAACCCGTTGCGGATAACCTGCATCGCTACCAGCCCGGCGTCGTCATTATGAATACCGGCTGGGCACATATTTTAAAATACGGCCCGATTATTTTTGGTTCTGAAGATCTTATTCGCGCGCATCTTATTGTGCCGGAAGCACACATTGTTGCTACCCATATGGAAGCGATTAATCACTGCCTGTTAACCCGTAAAGAACTACTGGAATATGCGCGCATCAATGAAATCGATGCATTTGTCAGCGCACCGGATGACGGTGAAACGATTGCATTCTGATATCACCTCGGCCACCGCACAAAAACGCCAATAGAGAGGCGAAAATGGGTTATAAGTACTGCACTGAATGATAAGGAATGACTTATGACGCCATTTTTGCACACTTATTTTTCCCGACTTGGCTGGGAAGGAACCCCTGAAACCACCGTCGAGACGCTGCGTAAACTGCATCTTCTGCACAACTGTGCCATTCCTTTTGAAAACATTGACGTCCTGCTGCCGCGTGAAATGCAGCTAGACGATCAATCATTACAGGACAAACTGATTACCGCCCGCCGTGGCGGGTATTGCTTTGAACAGAATGGTCTGCTGGAGCGTGCGCTGCATGAACTTGGCTTTACCGTTCGCAGTCTGCTTGGACGTGTCGTATTGGCAAACCCGCCGCAGCTTCCGCCGAGAACGCATCGCTTATTGCTGGTTGATGTGGAAGGCGAGCGCTGGATAGCCGACGTCGGTTTTGGCGGCCAGACACTTACCGCGCCGATTCGTTTGCAAGCCGACCTTGAGCAAGTCACGCCGCACGGTGATTACCGTTTGTTGCGCGAAGGGGTGAACTGGACACTCCAGTTCCGCCATCATGAACACTGGCAGTCGATGTACATTTTCACGCTGGATAAGCAGTACTTCGCCGATCATGTGATGGGCAATTTCTGGTCCGCACACTGGCCGCAGTCGCATTTCCGTCACCATCTGCTGATGTGCCGCCACTTGCCTGAGGGCGGAAAACTCACCTTAACGAATTTCAGTTTCACCCATTGGGATAAGGGGCACGCGGTTGAGAAAACGCGGCTTGCCGATGTCTCCGCGCTTTATGAAACGCTACAAACTCGATTTGGTCTGGGTGTGGACGACCCGCGTCACGGATTCAGTGAAGCCGAGCTGGCGGCGGTGATGGCGGCGTTTGATACGCATCCGGAGGCAGGGAAGTAGGCGTTATGCTGCTTCTCCTCGCGGTGCCTGGCGTGCCGCGCCCGGCGCTTTTCCGGTGATACGCTTGAACGCGCGGCTGAATGCGGCGAGTGAACTGTAGCCAAGCCGAAAAGCAACCTGTTCAAGGGCTACGCCTTCATCGGCGATATACTGCATTGCCAGCCGCATCCGCAGTTCTGTCAGATAGCGGGCGGGCGTTATTCCGGTAGCGGCCAGAAAGCGCTCGGCAAAAATTGAGCGTGAAATGCCCGCTTCCCGCGCCAAATCTTCTACTTTCCAGTTGTTACCCGGCTGCGTATGCATCGCATGGATCGCGCGCCCCAGCTTCGGATCGCGTAGCACCTGCACCCATCCCGTTGCATTTCCACAGCCGCTTTCCACCCAACCGCGCACGATAAGCGCGGCCACTACATCGGCCAGACGCGCGAGGATGCCGGCGTATCCCGCCTGACGCGTGAGGGATTCGCGCTCCATGGCGGTGAGTAAGGGGTGAATTTCCGGCCATGTCGTCAGCAGGCGGCTTACCAACATCACTTCCGGCATGGCTTTTACCAGCGGTTGCATGCCGCCAAGTTCGAAATCCATGCAGCCGCTGAAGATAATCGCGCTGTCATCCGCCGCCGTTTCACAGCCATTTTTGACACAGCATACAGTGGAGCAGACGGGCGTTGTCGGCAGATCCAGAACATTCATCGATGTGGCGCGGTCATCTGAGAGCAGGAAATGACCGGAACCATTGGGAATAAACAGCGCATCGCCGCTTTCCAGATTGAACTGTTGCCCGCTTGCAGTGCGTAGCAGCACCGGGCCACGACTAATGAAATGAAATTGGGCTTTCCCCGCGACGGCGCTGAACTCTACGCCAAACGGTCGGCCGCTCTCAATACGGCGGTAGCTGACGCCAGAGAGCCGCATGCCTGCCAGCAGTTCACTGGTGAGATCGAGATGCTGAAGCGTCATAACACCACTCCCGGACGAATTATCAAGAGTAAAGGGGTTTCCATCATAGATCGTCTGATGAGGATTTCCTAATCTTGTCGAAAATTTGTTAATTATTCTGGAGAGATGTTTATGAGCACATGCATTGCAGCGGAAGCCGGTCTGGATAAAACCAAACCGGCCTGGCGGGCGGTCTATGCACTGGCGCTGGGGGTCTTTGGCTTGATCGTGGCAGAGTTTCTGCCCGCCAGCCTGTTGACGCCCATGGCGGCGAGCCTGAACGTGAGCGAGGGGATGGCCGGGCAAGCGGTGACGGCGACGGCTTTAATTGCGCTGGTAACGGGCTTATTGATTACGCCTGCGACTAAAAATATCGATCGCCGCTGGGTGTTAATGTTCTTCTCTGTTTTACAGATTATCTCCAGCCTGATGGTGGCCTTTGCTCCGTCACTTAATGTTTTGTTATTAGGTCGTTTGCTGCTGGGTATTGCGATTGGGGGCTTCTGGTCAATGTCGACAGCGACCGCGATGAGGCTGGTGCCCGCAGCGATGGTGCCGAAGGCGCTGGCGATCATTTTTAGCGCGGTCTCTATCGCTACCGTCGTGGCAGCACCGTTGGGTAGCTATCTTGGTGGACTGATTGGCTGGCGTAATGTCTTCATCCTCTGTGCGGCCCCGAGCGTTGTGGCGCTGTTCTGGCAACTTTGGGTGTTGCCATCCATGCGTCCGCAAAGCGTGGGCAGTTTTGCCACGCTGTTTAAGGTGTTGGCTCGCCCCGGCATGTTAGGCGGAATGTTTGCCACTATTTTAATTTTTAGCGGTCATTTTGCCTTCTTCACGTATTTACGGCCGTTTCTGGAAACCGTAGCGCAAACCAGCGTGGAGGGCGTGTCGTTGATCTTACTTGGCTTCGGCGTGGCGAATTTTATCGGTACGTCCGTTGCCGGGTATCTGCTGAGCCGAAACTTACATTTAACACTGGCGCTGGTACCGTTTGTGATGAGCTTCCTGGCTCTGCTGATGGTGATATTTGGTCATATGGTATTACTCGACGCACTGCTGGTGGCGATGTGGGGCTTTGCCTTTGGCCTGGTGCCGGTAGGCTGGTCGACGTGGCTTGCCACGACCATTCCCGATGAAGCCGAGAGCGCAGGGGGATTACTGGTGGCCTCCATTCAACTGGCGATTAGCGCGGGCGCGGCGGGCGGTGGCCTGGTGTTTGACCTTAATGGGGCCAGCGGGGTATTTATGGGAAGTGGGATTTTACTGTTGAGCGCGATGGTGATTGTCTTTGCACGGGTAAGAGTGAACGCGGTAGCGAAGTAAGCGTGCGACAACAAAAACCAGGCCCGGTAAGCGCAAGCGCCACCGGGCATTTCTAACGTTTAGCGACGTGACCGCACTACCTGATAGCGCCGCGTCACATACTCAATTGGCGCACTCCATACGTGTACCAGACGGGTAAACGGGAAGAGCAGGAAGATGGTCATCCCCAGCACCAGATGAACGCGGTAAATGATCGCCACGCCGTCAAGATGCGTGGATGCGCCGCCCTGGAAGGTCACCACGCTCTGCGCCCAGCCAACCAGCTTCAGCATTTCGCTGCCGTCCGGATGTTGCGCCGAGAACGGAATGGTGGTCAGCCCGAGAATACACTGAATCAGCAAAATGCTGAGGATCAGGATATCGGCGGTGCTGGAAGTGGCGCGCACGCGTGGGTTGGTCAGCCGACGCACCAGAAGGCCCGCGCCGCCCACCAGCGTGAGCACGCCGCACACGCCGCCGAGGATCATGGCCATTTGCTGTTTTACCGCAATCGGCAGGAACCAGGCGTACATCCAGTGGGGCGTTAGCATGCCGAACAGGTGACCGAAGAAGATCCCCAGAATGCCGACGTGGAACAGATTCGACCACAACACCATCCCGCGCTTGTCGAGCATCTGGCTGGACGAGGCGCGCCACGTATACTGGCCGTAGTCATAACGCACCCAGCTTCCGAGCAAAAATACCGTGCCGCAAATATAGGGGTAGATGTCATAAAAGAAGACGTTGAGAAACTGGATCATTTCGGGCCTCCGGCACGGACGTCGACGTACTGTGGAGCAACGTCCTGGCTAAAGCGTCGTTGATAGCTTTGCAGCGGGGAGCTGTCACAACTGGTGGCATTATCTTCGATAAATTTCACCTGTTCCTCTTCCCATACTGCATCAAGCGCCTGTCGGGTGTCGTCGCGCGGTTCACCCGACACCTGTTTTGTGACACTGTCACTTGAAAGTGAGGTGTTGGCGATAATCAGCAGGGCATCAAAAATTTGATACCACGGTGCCTCGCGCTGTTTGAGTCGGCCACCCAGCAGCGCCAGAATCGGCGCGACGTTCTGTAATCCATCCTGCGCGTCGTGAGGGGGAACAACGCTGAGATATTCCAGGTACAGCGGCAGATAATCCGGCAGTTCGCGACAGTCGATCTGCAGCCCGGCTTTTTCATACTGAGCCATTAAATCGACCATCGCCTGGCCGCGATCGCGTGATTCCGCATGCACGTGTTCAAACAGCAGCAGCGACGTGGCGCGACCGCGTTCAAAAAACTCGCACCATTCCGCCTGCTTATCGAGCAGCGGCACGCTGAGGTGCTTCATCACAAACGGCAGCAGCATCGGCGCATCGCGTTCCACCAGATTAATCAGCTCGTCGCGATTCTCCCAGCACACCTCATCCGGATACTCCAGCAGCAGGCCTATCACCTTCAGAATTTGCATTATTCACCTCCAGCCTTGCGCTGCGCGCCTGCATCTACCGCATCGATGTTGATGGCGTCGATTCGCTGGCTGTTGAACAAGTTGAATTTGGTGTCCGAACCGTGACAGCCATCGCCAAAGGTAAAGCCGCAACCGTTGCGTTCCGGGAAGGCATCTTCCGCCAGTTCGCGGTGGCTGGTGGGGATCACAAAGCGATCTTCGTAATTAGCGATAGCCAGGTAACGGTACATCTCTTCAACCTGTTCCACGCTGAGGCCCACTTCTTCGATAGCGCGAGTATCGGTGACGCCTTCGACGGTTTGCGAACGTTTGTAATGTCGCATCGCCATCATGCGTTTCAGGGCGCGCAGTACCGGGCCGGTATCGCCCGCGCTCAACATATTGGCGAGGTATTGCACCGGAATACGCAGGGTTTCTACGGCAGGCAACACGCCGCCATTGCGCGGAAGGCCACCGGCGTCGGCCACGGACTGAATCGGTGACAGCGGCGGCACGTACCAGACCATCGGCAGGGTGCGATATTCCGGATGCAGCGGCAGGGCCAGCTTCCAGTCCATCGCCATTTTATAGACCGGCGAGCGCTGGGCGGCGTCGATAACGTTTTGCGGAATACCCTGTTTCAGCGCTTCTTCAATGACCGCCGGGTCGTTCGGGTTGAGGAATACGTCGCACTGACGCTCATAGAGATCCGTTTCATGCTCTGTGCTCGCCGCTTCTTCGATACGGTCCGCATCATAGAGCAGTACGCCAAGGTAGCGGATACGCCCGACGCAGGTCTCCGAACACACGGTCGGCTGGCCGGACTCAATGCGCGGATAACAGAAGATGCATTTTTCTGACTTGCCACTCTTCCAGTTGAAGTAGATTTTTTTATACGGACAGCCGCTGATGCACATACGCCAGCCACGACATTTGTCCTGGTCGATCAGCACGATGCCATCTTCTTCACGCTTATAAATCGCGCCGCTCGGGCAGGTCGCCACGCAGCTGGGGTTCAGGCAGTGTTCGCACAGGCGCGGCAGATACATCATGAAGGTGTTTTCGAATGCGCCGTACATCTCTTTCTGCATCGACTCGAAGTTGCGGTCGTGGGCGCGCTTATCGAACTCACCGCCCAGAAGCTCTTCCCAGTTCGGACCCCATTCGATTTTGTTCATGCGTTCGCCGCTAATCAGCGAACGCGGACGCGCGGTAGGCAGGTGTTTTCCTTCCGGCGCATTGTGCAGATTCTGGTAATCGTAAGTGAACGGTTCGTAATACTCATCAATAGCCGGTAGCACCGGGTTGGCGAAGATTTTTGACAGCAGGCCGAGCTTGCCACCGAGGCGCGGCGTGAGCTTACCGCTGATTCCGCGCACCCAGCCGCCTTGCCATTTATCCTGATCTTCCCAGTTTTTCGGATAGCCAATGCCGGGTTTGGTCTCCACGTTATTAAACCACGCGTACTCCATGCCTTCGCGGCTGCTCCAGACGTTTTTACAGGTCACTGAGCAGGTGTGACAGCCGATGCATTTATCAAGATTCAGTACCATCCCAACTTGCGAACGTATTTTCATTTTTTCGCCTCCTGTACCTGGTCCTGACCTTCGCCATCCAGCCAGTCAATGTTTTTCATTTTGCGGATCATGATGAATTCATCACGGTTCGAGCCGACCGTGCCGTAATAGTTAAAGCCATAGGCCAGTTGCGCATAGCCGCCTATCATGTGTGTCGGTTTCGGACAGACGCGGGTAACCGAGTTGTGAATACCGCCGCGCAGACCGGTTACTTCCGAGCCCGGGATGTTCATAATGCGTTCCTGCGCGTGGTACATCATCGTCATACCCGGCGGAATACGCTGGCTCACCACCGCGCGGGCCGTGAGCGCACCGTTGGCGTTGAAGGCTTCAATCCAGTCGTTATCGACAATGCCTAACTCTTTAGCGTCGGTTTCACTGATCCACACAATCGGCCCGCCGCGTGACATGGTCAGCATCAGCAGGTTTTCACTGTAGGTGGAGTGGATACCCCATTTCTGGTGCGGCGTCAGGAAGTTAAGCGCTTTCTCCGGGAAACCGTTTGGCGGTACTTCCTTCATGTGCGTGACGCTGCGGGTATCAATTGGCGGACGATAAGCCACCAGAGCCTCACCGAAATCGCGCATCCAGGCGTGGTCCTGATACAACTGTTGTCGCCCGGAAACCGTGCGCCATGGGATCAATTCATGCACGTTGGTGTAACCGGCGTTATAGGAAACATGTTCACTCTCAAGTCCCGACCAGGTTGGGCTGGAGATAATTTTGCGCGGCTGGGCCTGAATATCGCGGAAACGGATCTTTTCATCTTCTTTATTCAACGCCAGATGGGTGTGATCGCGCCCGGTAAATTCACCCAGCGCTTCCCAGGCTTTTACTGCCACCTGGCCGTTGGTTTCCGGGGCCAGCGAAAGAATCACTTCCGAGGCGTCCAGCGCGGTTTCGATTTTCGGGCGACCTTTGGCCGGGCCATCCAGCTTGACGTAGTTCAGCTTGCCGAGGAAATCGACTTCCTGCTGCGTCTTCCAGCTGATGCCTTTCCCGCCGTTACCGAGTTTGTCCATTAACGGGCCAAGGGAGGTAAAGCGCTCGTACGTTGCCGGGTAGTCGCGCTCGACGGCGATAATGTTGGGCGCGGTTTTGCCAGGAATGAGGTCACATTCGCCTTTGCGCCAGTCTTTGATTTCAAATGGCTGAGACAACTCTGCCGGGGAGTCATGCTGAAGCGGCAGCAGCACGATATCCGTTTCCTGACCCAGATGGCCCTGACACACTTCGGAGAAGGATTTGGCGATACCTTTGTAGATCTCCCAGTCGCTTTTCGATTCCCAGGCCGGATCGACCGCAGCGGAGAGCGGGTGGATAAACGGATGCATATCCGAGGTGTTCATATCGTCTTTTTCATACCAGGTCGCGGTTGGCAGGACGATATCGGAGAACAGACAGGTGCTGGACATACGAAAATCGAGCGTGACCAGCAGATCCAGCTTGCCCTCAATGGCGGCGGTTTGCCACTCCACTTCTTCCGGTTTTACGTCATCGGTTGAGCCCAGCTCTTCACCCTGAATACCGCTGTCGGTACCGAGCAGATATTTGAGCATATACTCATGCCCCTTACCGGAAGAACCCAACAGATTTGAGCGCCAGATAAACATATTACGCGGGTGGTTTTTACCGCTGTCCGGCTGTTCGCAGGCCATGCGAATATCGCCGGATTTGAGTGACTGCGCGGTATAGTCCGTTGGCGACACGCCAGCGGCTTCCGCCATCCCTTTGATGTGCAGTGGATTCAGATTGAGCTGCGGGGCAGATGGTAGCCAGCCCATTCGTTCAGCACGGACGTTAAAGTCAACCAGATGACCCGTGTATTTGCCCGGATCGGCCAGCGGTGAGAGTAACTCCTGGGCGGTGAGTTTCTCGTAGCGCCACTGGCTGGCGTGGTTGTAGAAGTACGAGGTGCTGTTCATATGGCGTGGCGGACGGTTCCAGTCCAGCGCAAAGGCCAGCGGCAGCCAACCGGTTTGCGGACGCAGTTTTTCCTGGCCGACATAGTGGGCCCAGCCGCCGCCGCTTTGTCCGACGCAGCCGCAGAACACCAGCATGTTGATCATCCCGCGGTAGTTCATATCCATGTGGTACCAGTGGTTGACCCCGGCACCGAGAATAATCATTGAACGACCGTGCGTTTTGTTGGCGGTGTCGGCAAACTCGCGAGCAATCAGCTCAATGTTTCTGCGCGGTACGCCGGTGATTTGCTCGGCCCAGGCCGGGCTGTAGGCTTTTACATCATCGTAATCGGTCGCCGCGTTCTCATCGTTCAGACCGCGATCGAGGCCATAATTCGCCAGTATCAGGTCATAGACACTCACCACCAGACCACTGTGACCATCGGCGAAAGTTAACTGTTTTGCCGGAAGCTGGCGCACCAGAATCGGTTCCTGTTTGACGCTACGGAAATGCGGGTTTTCATTACCACCAAAGTAGGGAAACGCCACGCCCGCCACCGTATCGCGGGTATCCATCAGCGACAGCGTCAGTTCGGTCTCCTGGCCGGATGCCAGTGATTCCAGATTCCATTTGCCTTTCTCGCCCCAGCGAAAGCCAATCGAGCCGTTCGGTACCACCAGTTCGCCTGCGGTGTTGTAGGCCACGGTTTTCCATTCCGGATTATTGCTTTCACCAAGACCATCCACGAGGTCGGAGGCGCGCAGCATGCGGCCAGCGCTGTACGAACCATCTTCACGCGCGTCGAGCATCACCAGCATCGGCATATCACTGTAGCGACGGCAGTAGTTGAGGAAGTATTCGCTTGGGTTATCGAGATGAAACTCTTTGAGGATCACATGGCCCATCGCCATCGCCAGGGCGCTATCGGTGCCCTGTTTTGGCGCCAGCCAGTGGTCGCAGAGTTTGGCAACTTCCGAATAGTCCGGGGTAATGGCGATGGTTTTGGTACCCTTATAGCGCACCTCGGTGAAGAAGTGGGCGTCAGGTGTACGCGTCTGCGGCACGTTAGAGCCCCAGGCGATGATATAGCTGGAGTTGTACCAGTCAGCGGATTCCGGTACATCCGTTTGCTCACCCCAGGTCATCGGCGATGCCGGAGGAAGGTCGCAGTACCAGTCATAGAAACTCAGGCAGGTGCCGCCAATCAGCGAGAGATAACGCGTCCCCGCAGCGTAAGACACCATCGACATCGCCGGAATCGGCGAGAAGCCCGCCACGCGATCCGGGCCGTAGTTTTTGATGGTCCACACGTTGGCGGCGGCGATAAGCTGGTTTAACTCTTTCCACGACGAGCGAACAAAACCGCCTTTGCCGCGCGCCTGCTTGTAGCTCAGGCATTTTTGCTTATCAGACATGATGGCATCCCAGGCCAGGACCGGGTCACCGTGCTGGTTTAACGACTCGCGCCACAGTTCAATCAGCTTTTTACGTGCCAGCGGATATTTCAGGCGGTTGGCGCTGTAGAGATACCAGGAGTAACTGGCGCCACGCGGGCAGCCGCGCGGCTCATGATTTGGCAGGTCAGGGCGGGTACGCGGATAGTCTGTCTGTTGGGTCTCCCAGGTGACCAGGCCATTCTTCACGTAGATTTTCCAGCTACAGGAGCCGGTACAGTTGACGCCGTGGGTAGATCGCACAATTTTGTCGAATTGCCAACGCTGGCGATAGCTGTCTTCCCAGTCACGGTTGGTATGGAACTCCTGGCCGTGGCCATTGGCGAAGGTTTCGCCTTTTTGTTTGAAATAACGAAAGCGATCCAGCAACTTACTCATGACATTTCTCCTGACGGGGAAAGCGGCTTCCCCGTGGTTACACTGCTCAGGTATTTTTGATTATTGAGGTGACGCTTTACGGCGACCATAAACCAGCCAGGTCACCAGCACACAAACGATGTAAAAGATGAGGAATATTTTCATAGCGCCGACCGGGGAACCGGCGAGGGCCAGCGAGGTGCCGAAGGCTTTCGGTATGAAGAAACCACCAACGGCACCAATGGCAGAGATAAAGCCCAGCGCAGCGGCGGTGTCGGTAACGGCGGCATGTTGGGCTTCTTCATCGCTGCCGCCGCGTTTTTTGATTTTTTCAATCGTCAGTTGACGGAAGAGAACGGCGATCATCTGGAACGTTGATCCACTGCCCAATCCGGCGGTCAGGAACAGTCCCATAAAGACTACATAAAACGCCAGGAAGCTACCCAGCCCGGAACCGGGAAGGGTAAGGAACAATAGGGCGCTGAACAGGGCCATGAGGATAAAATTCACCAGCGTGACGCGCACGCCGCCGAGACGGTCAGAGATGACGCCACCAAAGGAACGCGCCAGCGCGCCGATAAATGGCCCAAAGAAGGCGAGCTTCAGGATGTTCACATCCGGGAACTGAGTTTTCGCCAGCATCGCAAAGCCTGCCGAGAAGCCGATGAACGAACCGAAGGTGGCGAGGTACAGCAGACTTAACAGCCACATATGCCCGCTTTTCAGCACGGGCAGTTGCTCGGCTATCGAGGCCTTCGAGCTTGCTATGTCATTCATGCCAAACCAGGCGGCAACGGTGGCGATGAATAACAGGGGAGCCCAGATCCACGCGGCGTTGGTGAGCCACATTGAAGAACCGTCTTCCTGCGAGACACCATGAACACCCAGGAAGGTAAATATCGGCAGGAATATTACCAGCGGCGCGGCCAGCTGCATGACGCTCACGCCAAGGTTACCCAGCCCGCCATTGATACCCAGCGCACTGCCTTGCTTTGCTTTTGGATAAAAGAAGCTAATGTTTCCCATGCTGGAAGCGAAGTTCGCCCCGGCAAAGCCGCACAGCAATGAAATGATGATAAATACTTCGAAGGGAGTACTGGTGTTCTGAATGGCAATGCCCAGCCAGATGCAGGGAATAATCAGAATAACGGTGCTTAATACCGTCCAGTAACGCCCACCAAATATAGGCACCATAAAGGAGTAGGGGACGCGTAAAATAGCGCCGGAGAGAGAAGGTAACGCAGTTAATAAAAAGAGCTGATCGGTGGTGAAATTAAAGCCGACTTTATTGAGATTGACCGCAACGGCACTGAAGAGCATCCAGACACAGAAGGCGAGCAATAAACAACTCACTGAAATTATAAGATTTTTTCGCGCAACCTTATGCCCTTTATTCTCCCAAAATGCCGCATTTTCCGGTTTCCACGTAGTTAAAAGATAATGATTATTTTTCTCATTTTGTTGTGACATATCACCCTCGACGCGCCAGTAATTAATGAAAAACAAGCAATAACGGCAACTGATTTCCACAAATCAGGGGGCCGTCAAATAATCGGTATTATTGGAGTCTCGAATGAAGGATAGATAAGAAAAGCTCGCCACGAGAAGGACATGGGTATTATGGGGGATAACAATTGTTACTAATTGTAACTCAACGGTTAGTGTTTGGTTGCTTGCGTGCGGTTTTAATGGAGATGCTGGAAATATCAGGGAAGCTGAAGTATGGGGAAGGACACCCTCTCCCTGCGGGAAAGGGTCAGAGTGAGGGGCCCGATCATCCTACAACTGCAACGACAGCTCCATCGCCGCCCGCCTTAACGGAGCCAGTGCTTTCTCCTTCAACGCCTGGGCGTCCATGCTGGAGGCCGGGACACCGACATTCATCGCCGCCACGATTTGACCGCTGCGAGACAATAGCGGAACCGCCAGCGAACAAAGACCTACCTCTATCTGCCGGTCAGCAAGGGCGTAACCCTGAATACGCACTTTGGCAATCTCTGCGCGCAGGGACTCTTTATCGCACAGCGTATGCGGCGTGTAGCGAATTAACGTGGCGCGTGACAGTGTCACCTTTAATTGATCTTCCGGCAGCGCACTCAGCAGCACGCGTCCCATGGAAGTCGCCCAGGCGGGCAAACGACTGCCGCGTCCTAAATCAATACTCAGCAGGTTATTCACGGCGGTTCGGGCGATGTACAGCACATTATCGCCATCAAGCGTCGCGGCTGAGCAGGACTCATTCAGCTGCTGACCGAGAATATCGAGGGAGTGTTGAGCCGCTTTTGCCAGCGGTGTTCCGGCGAGATAGGCGTGACCGACCGCCAGTACGCGGGGCAAAAGCTCGTAGGTTCGGCCATCTGGCGTATGCACCATGCCCAGCGCCGCAAGGGTGTACAAACAGCGACGAACGGCCGCACGGGAGATCTGGGTTTTCTGACTCAGTTGTGAGATTGTTAATCGCTGACGTTGTGGGGTGAAGGCACTCAGCACCTCCAGGCCACGGGCCAGAGACAACATAAAGTTGGGGTCCCGTTCAGCCTGCCTGGCCGCAAGGGAGTCGTTGATTTCATTGCTCATTTTAACCCGCTCCATTCAGGGGTAACGATGCTCACTGCGTCACTATACCTTGCGGATGCAACGGTAGGCAGGAATCTCCCCAATATCCCACGAAGATCACATTATTAACCTACGTATAACAAACGTGTCGATAATCGCACAACATTTCGATTATCGTCGTTGACCACCCCTGTTGTGAAAATCTATTGTCAAAAGCAAGGTTATCACCACCCTGTGGGGATAAGACCAAAACAATAAGAAGTAAAAGGAAGAGAGATGAGCGCCACGATAGAACATATTGAAAGCTGGCTGGTGGATGTTCCGACTATCCGCCCGCACAAATTATCGATGACCACCATGGGCTGCCAGACGCTGGTGATCATTCGCATTACCCGCTCAGACGGCATCACCGGGATTGGTGAAGCGACCACCATTGGTGGGCTGAGCTACGGGGTAGAAAGCCCGGAGGCTATCAAACTCACCATCGACGGTTACCTGGCACCCTTATTACAGGGTCAGCCAGCGGACAATCTGCAGGCGCTATTGTATCGCATTGAAAAGAGCGTGAAGGGCAACACCTTTGCCAAATCGGCGATTGAAACCGCGTTGCTGGATGCACAGGGTAAATCGTTGGGCGTGCCGGTGTCTGCCCTGCTGGGCGGCGCTTTGCAAACGTCTATTCCGGTGCTGTGGACGCTGGCGAGCGGTGATACAACAAAAGATATTGCCGAAGGTGAGAACCTGCTGGCTTCCCGCCGCCATCAGGCGTTTAAGCTGAAAATCGGTGCGCGTGAGCTGGCGACCGACCTTAAACATACGGCGGCGATCGTCGATGCGCTGGGCGATCGCGCCAGTATTCGCGTTGATGTAAACCAGGCATGGGATGCGACAACCGGGGCGAAAGGGTGCCGCGAGCTGGCGGCGATGGGCGTTGACCTGATTGAACAGCCGGTTTCGGCGCGAGATAACGCCGCGCTGGTGCGTTTGAGCCAGACCATCGAGACGGCGATTCTGGCCGATGAAGCGGTCTCCACGCATTTCGACGGTTATCAGCTGGCGCAGCAGGGTTTTACCGGAGCATACGCACTGAAAATTGCCAAAGCGGGCGGACCGCAAAGCGTTCTTAAGCTGGCACACGTGGCGCAGGCGGCGGGCATTGGTCTGTATGGCGGGACGATGCTGGAAGGCAGCGTCGGGACGGTGGCTTCGCTGCATGCCTGGTCAACGCTTCCGCTGGCCTGGGGTAGCGAAATGTTTGGCCCACTGCTGCTAAAAGACGACGTCATCAGCGTACCGCTGACCTTTGCCGATGGGCACGTTACGCTGCCGCAGACGCCTGGGTTGGGCATTGAACTGGATGAAGATAAATTGCGTTTTTATACGCGTAAAGGATGAGGTAGAGCATGTTATTTAAAGTTGAAATGACCGTTAATATTCCGCTGGACTTTCCGGTAGAGCAGGCGGATGAAATTAAGAAAAAAGAAAAAGCCTACTCGCAGCAATTACAGCGTGATGGCAAATGGCGACACATCTGGCGCGTAGCCGGTTTATATTCCAATGTCAGCATTTTCGATGTACAGGATGCTGATGAATTGCATCAAATTTTAATGGGTTTACCGCTGTATCCGTTTATGGATATTCAGGTTGATGCGCTGTGCCGTCATCCTTCATCTATTCGCGATGACGATAAATAAAATAATAACCTCATGTCGGGGTAATTCCCCGGCATTCTCTGCTCCCTGCAAGCAATAACAAGTGAGATAACAATATGACTAACTCATTCGTACAACAAGACGAAGTACAGGCTTTATTACGCGAAAGCGCCGGTTTAAATTCCCCTGAGGGCAATGAACGTTTTAAAGCGATTACCCATCGTCTGCTGGAAAATATTTGTGGCTTAATTGATGACTACAATGTCACCCAGGAAGAGTTCTGGCATGCCATTAATTATCTGCATGAACTGGGCGGTCGTCAGGAAGCGGCATTATTAGCGGCGGGCCTGGGGCTGGAGCATTTCCTCGATTTACGTCAGGACGCCATTGATGCCGCACAGCAGCGTGAAACTGGCGGTACGCCACGCACCATTGAAGGCCCGTTATATGTGGCTAACGCGCCGTTGGCACAGGGGCACGCCCGAATGGATGACGGTAAAGATCCGGGTGAAACGCTGTGGCTGCACGGCGTGGTCACTGACACCAAAGGTCAGCCTGTCACAAATGCCATTGTTGATATCTGGCACGCCAATACGCTGGGCAACTATTCCTTCTTCGATCAGAGCCAGAGCGAATACAACCTGCGCCGTCGTATTCAAACCGGCGCGGACGGGCGCTACAGCGTGCGTACCATTATGCCTTCCGGCTATGGCTGCCCGCCAGATGGCCCAACCCAAAAATTGCTGGATCTGTTAGGCCGCCACGGCAACCGTCCTGCACACATTCACTTCTTTGTTTCTGCACCCGGCCATAAACATTTAACCAGCCAGATTAACTTTAACGGTGATGAATATTTGTGGGATGACTTTGCTTTCGCCACGCGCGATGGCTTAATTGCTGACCCGGTTAAAGTTAATGATGAACAGAAAATTCGCGAACGTGATCTCGAAGGCCCGCATACGGAAATTCGCTTTGATTTTACCATCTGCAAAGCGTTATCTGCCGATGATGAAGGCCGAATTACCCGTTCACGTGCAAAAGAATAATATTTAACACTCGCTGTTCACCTGCACTATTTTTATCCTTGCAATTACGGGAGAAACCGTTATGCAAAAAACACTGACATCGCTAAAAAGTAAAATCAGCAATGCACTGATTGTCGATCGTGAAAATCATATTTATCGCTGCCATCGTTCGATATTTACCGACCAGGCTTTATTCGATTTTGAAATGAAACATATCTTTGAAGGTAACTGGGTTTTTCTGGCGCACGAAAGCCAGATCCCGGAGCCGGGTGATTATTACACCTTAACTCTGGGCCGCCAGCCGGTGATTATTACCCGCGATAAGAAAAATGAGCTGCACGCCATGATCAACAGCTGCGCTCACCGTGGCGCGATGCTGTGCCGGCGTAAAACAGGCAACAAGAGCTCTTTTACCTGTCCTTTCCACGGCTGGACCTTCAGCAATAACGGTAAGCTGCTGAAAGCGAAAGATGAGAGTACCGGCGGTTATCCGGAGACGTTCAAACATGAAGGTTCGCACGACCTGAAAAAACTGCCGCGTTTTGAGTCGTATCGCGGATTCCTGTTTGGCAGCCTGAGTGACGATGTACAACCGCTGGCTGATTACCTGGGCGAAACGCTGAAAATAATCGATCTCATTGTTGATCAGTCGCCGGAAGGTCTGGAAGTGCTGAAAGGCTCTTCCAGCTACGTGTACGAAGGTAACTGGAAACTGGGTGCGGAAAACGGTGCCGACGGTTATCACGTGAGCGTCGTGCACTGGAACTATGCCTCTACCATGTCACGCCGAAACTACGAAGCGGAAGGTACGCACGCGGTGGATGCGAACGGCTGGTCGAAAAGCGTAGGCGGTGGTTACGGCTTTGAAAACGGCCATATGCTGCTGTGGACGCGCGCCCTGAACCCGGAAGTGCGTCCGGTCTTTGCCCATTACGATCGTCTTAAAGCGGAATTCGGCGACAATCGCGCCGGGCAGATGGTCAATGAGACGCGCAATCTGTGCGTTTATCCGAACGTTTATCTGATGGATCAGTTCTCCACTCAGATCCGCGTGATTCGGCCCATTTCCGTCGATAAAACAGAAGTCACCATCTGGTGTTTCGGCCCGAAAGGCGAGCCGGATCAGGCGCGCGCGCTGCGTATTCGTCAGTACGAAGATTTCTTCAACGTCAGCGGTATGGGCACTCCGGACGATCTCGAAGAGTTCAGCGCCTGCCAGCGCGGGTATCTGGGGGAAAATCTGGCCTGGAGCGACCTCAGTCGCGGTGCGCTGCACTGGGTCGATGGCCCCGATGAGCATGCCAGCGAGTCCGGTTTTAAACCCATTTTAAGCGGCGTGAAATCGGAAGATGAAGCGCTGTACATCGCCCATCACCATCACTGGCAAACGGTCATGCTGGCCGCGCTGGAGAAAGAACAGCAGCGCTACGATGCGTCAATTACCCAGCGTGTGGAGGTGGCCGATGCTGACGTGTGATCAGGTAAAACAATTTTTGTATCACGAGGCCAGGCTGCTGGACGACCGTCAATGGGATGAGTGGATCGCATGCTACAGCCCAAAAGTGGTCTACTGGATGCCCGCCTGGGGCGATGATGACAAGCTGACCACTGACCCGCAGCGTGAAATTTCACTGATTTACTACCCGAACCGCGAGGGGCTGGAGGACAGGGTTTACCGCATCAAAACTGAGCGTTCTGGCGCCAGCACGCCGGAGCCGCGTACCACCCATATGATCAGTAACATCGAAATCACCGGGCAGAGCGAACAGGGTGTGGAGGTGCGCTACAACTGGGTGACCTACAGCCACCGTTATCAACAAACGGATTGCTACTTTGGTACCACGTTCTGCACGCTGATGGCGGGTGAAGGCCTGCCGCAAATTGTGCGCAAAACGATCCGTTTGAACAACGACTACATTCGTCAGGTTATTGATGTTTACCATGTTTAAGAGGTGCTTATGAGCTATACCATAGCGCTCAATTTTGAAGACGGCGTCACCCGGTTTATTCAATGTAACGCGGGGGAGAAGGTGCTCGATGCCGCGTATCGCCAGAAAGTTAACCTGCCGATGGATTGCTCTGACGGTGTGTGCGGCACCTGCAAGTGTCATTGCCCAAGCGGCAACTACTCGCTGGGCGAGGATTATCTGGAAGAGGCGCTGGATGAAGACGAAGCGCAGGCGCGTCAGGTGCTGACCTGCCAGATGATCCCGGACAGCGATTGCGTGCTGGATGTGCCCGTCGCGGCGGCAGCGTGCAAAACGGGGATCTCCTCATTTAATGCCACGGTGAAACGCGTCACGGCGCTGTCGGATAGCGCCATTGAACTGGTGGTGGAAACCGACGAAAACCTGAACTTCCTGCCTGGGCAGTACATTAATATTCAGGTGCCGGGAACGCCGCAGGTACGTGCTTATTCCTTTAGCTCACTACCGGGCAGTAACGAAGGCCGTTTCCTGATTCGTAACGTGCCGGGTGGCCTGATGAGCCAGTGGTTAAGTCATAAAGCGGTGGCGGGTGCGCCACTGAGCCTGACCGGGCCGATGGGTAGTTTTTATCTGCGTGACGGCGAACGCCCGCTGCTGATGCTGGCGGGCGGCACCGGGCTGGCGCCGATGCTGGCGATGCTGCATACCCTGGTGCAGCAGCAAAGCACGCGCGACATTACCTTGCTTTACGGCGTGAACGGCGACGATGACCTGGTGCTGGGCGACTTGCTCGAGAGTTTCGCCGCGCAGTTGCCGGGATTTAGTTGGCTGCCGGTGGTGGCTGCCAGCGAAAGCACTTGCCTGCAGAAAGGTTATGTGACGGAACACTTTACCAGCAAGATGCTCAATGAAGGCGATGTTGATATTTACCTCTGCGGGCCGCCGCCGATGGTGAACGCCGTTACCTCTACGTTGCAGGCGCTGGGCGTTAACCCGGCTGGATTCTGGTATGAGAAATTTATCGCCAGCCAGAGTGCGGCGGCATAAGGAGCAATCATGCGATTTAGCAATAAAGTGATGGCGATTACCGGCGCGGCGCAGGGTATTGGCCGCCGCACGGCGGAGCTGGCGGCAGAACAGGGCGCAGCGCTGCTGCTTATCGACCGATCGCAATACGTTCATGAACTGGCGGCGGAATTGTCTGCTGCCGGGCACCACGTGCTGGCGCTGGAAGCGGATCTTGAACAGTGGGAAAGTACGGAACAGGTATTTGCCGCAGGTGTCGCGCATTTTGGCCGGATTGATGCGTTGGTGAACAACGTCGGTGGCACCATCTGGGCACGACCGTTCGCCGAGTATCAACCCGCGCAGATTGAAGCGGAAGTGCGCCGCTCGCTTTTCCCGACGTTGTGGGGCTGCCGTGCGGTGCTACCGTATATGCTGGCGCAGGGCAAAGGCAGTATCGTCAATATCTCTTCGGTGGCGACCGGCGGGGTGAATCGCGTGCCGTACTCGGCAGCGAAAGGCGGCGTTAATGCCCTGACGCGCTCCATTGCGATGGAGTATAGCGAAGCAGGCATTCGTATTAATGCCGTTGCGCCCGGCGGAACAGAAGCCCCGGCGCGGTTAACGCCGCGCAACACGGAGCAGCCGAGCGAGCAGGAGAAAGTGTGGTATCAGCAGGTGGTGGATCAAACGGTGCAGAGTAGTTTACTGCACCGTTACGGCACGCTGGATGAACAAGCGCATGCCATTCTGTTCCTCGCCAGCGATGAAGCCAGCTATATCACCGGCGTGGTATTGCCCGTCGCAGGTGGCGACCTCGGTTAACGCCGGGTAGCGTACCAGCAGAGCAGGGAGCCTGCACAAACCATGCAGGCCCCTTGCCAGAATGCCCATGAGAGGGATTCACTCAGTAACATTGCCGCAAGCGCAGCGGAAAGCACCGGCGTCAGATACGAGGCCGTCGCCAGCAGGCTGACGTTACCGTGCAGGATCCCTACGTTCCACGCCGCATAGCCAAAGCCCAGCGCGATCGCGCACATGCCAAGCTTAATCACCACTGGCAGGCTGAAGGCCATGTCTGGCTGCGTGCTAAACAAAAACTTTATCCACAGCGTAACGGCGGTCAGCAGAATAAACAGCGTGATGCCATTTTTGCCTTTGGCATATTTCGCTGTCACCGTACAGTAAGCCGCCCAGATGAAAGCCCCGGTAAAGGCGAGAATATAGCTTAGCGGGCTGGAAATAACGTTGCTGATAATTTCATCAATATTTAGCCCGCGATCGCCGCCCAGTACCCAACTGACACCTAACAGTGATAATCCCAGACCGGGAATAATTAATAAGTTACTTTTCTGCCCGTTGAAAATAATGGCGAACAGAATCGTCAGGCTCGGCCACAAATAATTGACCATCCCCACTTCGATGGCCTGCTGGCGCGTACCGGCAAATCCGAGCGACAGCGCCAGACATATTTCATAGCTAACAAACAGCACGCAGCCCGCCAGCAGATAACGGCGTGAAAACTGGCGAAGATCGGGGAAGCCGACGGTCAACATCAGCAGCAGACCGCTCAGGGTGTAGATCATTGCCGCGCCGCCAACCGGGCCAAGACCTTCGCTGACGCCGCGAATCAGCCCCACCATGGTGCTCCATAACAGAATGGCCACCAGGCCAATAAGCGTTGCTTTCTTTTTATTCATCACAAATTGAGGTGCTTACGTTGAGCAAACCTCGTTTATAGCACTTTTTACCCGTTGACGGAGAATAATTTCCGGGGGGCGTACTACTAAAGAGTTAATGAAAATCAATGACCCTGACTATTAAGGGGGCAGATCTATTTGAGTTTGATTTGACGCAAAAAACGCAGGGGTATAGCTGTTAATTTGCCTGCCTACGTTACATTCCAATAACGAGGAAAGCAATGGACGTCAGCCGCAGGAAATTTTTTAAAATCTGCGCGGGCGGTATGGCGGGTACAACGGCAGCGGCGCTGGGCTTTATGCCTAAAATGGCGCTGGCTCAGGCACGTAATTTCAAACTGCTGAAAGCCAAAGAAGTCCGTAATACCTGTACTTACTGCTCTGTGGGTTGTGGGCTATTAATGTATAGCCTGGGCGATGGGGCGAAAAATACCCGCGAAGCCATTTATCATATTGAAGGTGACCCGGATCATCCGGTCAGCCGCGGGGCGTTATGCCCGAAAGGGGCGGGCCTGCTGGATTACATCCACAGTGAAAACCGCCTGCGTTACCCGGAATACCGTGCGCCAGGCTCCAACAAATGGCAGCGCATCAGCTGGAACGAAGCGTTTGAACGCATCGCAAAGTTGATGAAAGCGGATCGCGACGCCAACTTTATCGAGAAAAACGATCAGGGCGTGGCCGTAAACCGTTGGCTGTCGACCGGGATGCTCTGTGCATCGGCGGCAAGTAATGAGACCGGTATGCTGACGCAGAAGTTTGTGCGCTCTCTTGGCATGCTGGCGGTAGACAACCAGGCGCGCGTCTGACACGGACCAACGGTAGCAAGTCTTGCTCCAACATTTGGTCGCGGTGCGATGACCAACCACTGGGTTGATATCAAAAACGCCAACGTTGTGATGGTGATGGGCGGCAACGCCGCTGAAGCGCATCCGGTGGGTTTCCGCTGGGCGATGGAAGCCAAAAACAATAACGATGCGACGCTTATCGTCGTCGATCCACGCTTTACGCGTACCGCCTCGGTGGCGGATATCTACGCGCCAATTCGTTCCGGTACGGACATTACGTTCCTGTCTGGCGTACTGCTGTATCTGATCGAAAACAACAAAATTAACGCCGAATACGTTAAGAGCTACACCAACGCCAGCCTGCTGGTGCGGGATGATTTTGGCTTCGAAGACGGCCTGTTCAGCGGCTATGACGAAACGAAGCGCCAGTACGATAAAACGTCCTGGAACTATCAGTTCGATGAAAACGGCTATGCCAAACGCGACGACACGCTGACGCATCCTCGCTGTGTATGGAATCTACTGAAGCATCATGTTTCCCGCTATACGCCGGATGTAGTTGAAAACATCTGCGGTACCCCGAAAGCGGACTTCCTGAAGGTCTGTGAAGTGCTGGCGTCAACCAGCGCGGCTGACCGGACGACCACGTTCCTGTATGCGCTGGGCTGGACGCAGCACACCGTCGGTGCGCAGAACATTCGTACCATGGCGATGATTCAGTTGCTGCTCGGCAATATGGGCATGGCAGGCGGCGGCGTGAATGCCCTGCGCGGTCACTCCAACATTCAGGGCTTAACGGACCTGGGGCTGCTTTCTACCAGCCTGCCGGGTTATCTGACGCTGCCGTCGGATAAACAGACTGATCTGCAAACGTATCTGACGGCCAACACGCCGAAAGCCACGCGTGCAGACCAGGTGAACTACTGGGGCAACTATCCGAAGTTCTACGTCAGCCTGATGAAAGCGTTCTACGGTGATGCGGCGCAGAAAGAGAACGGCTGGGGCTTCGACTGGTTGCCGAAGTGGGACCAGGCCTATGACGTGATTAAGTATTTCAACATGATGGACCACGGTAAAGTGAATGGCTATATCTGCCAGGGCTTTAACCCGGTCGCCAGTTTCCCGGATAAAAATAAAACCGTCCGCGCACTGAGCAAGTTGAAATACATGGTGGTTATCGATCCGTTAGTTACCGAAACTTCGACGTTCTGGCAGAACCACGGCGAATCGAATGATGTTGATCCGTCAACGATTCAGACTGAAGTCTTCCGTCTGCCGTCAACCTGCTTTGCGGAAGAGGATGGCTCTATCGCCAACTCTGGTCGCTGGCTGCAATGGCACTGGAAAGGCGCAGAGCCGCCGGGAGAAGCGCTGAACGACGGCGAAATTCTGGCCGGTATTTACCATCGCCTGCGTGAGATGTACAGCACCGAAGGCGGGAAAGGCGCTGAACCGCTGCTGAAAATGAGCTGGAACTACAAACAGCCAGATCGCCCGGAATCAGAAGAAGTGGCGAAAGAGAACAACGGTTATGCGCTGGAAGATCTCTATGATGCAAACGGCGTGCTGGTGGCGAAAAAAGGCCAGTTGCTCAACAGCTTTGCGCTGCTGCGCGACGACGGTTCGACGGCCTCTTCCTGCTGGATTTACACCGGTAGCTGGACAGAGCAGGGTAACCAGATGGCGAATCGCGATAACGCCGATCCGTCTGGCCTGGGGAATACCCTCGGCTGGGCATGGGCGTGGCCGCTGAACCGCCGTGTGCTGTACAACCGCGCATCTGCCGATCCGCAGGGTAAACCGTGGGATCCGAAACGGATGCTGATTAAATGGAATGGCGCGAAATGGGTCGGAAACGATATTCCGGACTTCAACACCGCCGCACCGGGTAGCGATACCGGGCCGTTTATCATGCAGCCGGAAGGACTGGGCCGTCTGTTTGCCATTGATAAGCTGGCTGAAGGTCCGTTCCCGGAACACTACGAGCCGATGGAAACGCCGCTGGGCACCAACCCGCTGCACCCGAACGTCATTTCGAGCCCGGTGGTTCGACTGTACGAAGACGATGCGCTGCGGATGGGTAAAAAAGATCAGTTCCCGTATGTGGGGACGACCTATCGCCTGACCGAGCATTTCCACACCTGGACCAAGCATGCGCGCCTGAACGCCATTGCGCAGCCGGAACAGTTCGTCGAAATCAGCGAAAACCTGGCCAAAGCCAAAGGGATTGCTAATGGCGATCGCGTGACCGTCAGCAGCAAGCGTGGCTTTATCCGCGCCGTGGCGGTGGTGACGCGTCGTCTGCAAACCCTGAACGTTCATGGACAACAGGTGGAAACGATTGGGATCCCGCTGCACTGGGGTTATGAAGGCGTGGCCCGTAAAGGCTATATCGCTAACACCCTGACGCCTAATGTCGGCGATTCGAACTCGCAAACGCCGGAATATAAGGCGTTTCTGGTGAACATCGAGAAGGCTTAAGGAGCGAACGATGGATATGCAATCTCAGGATATTATCAAACGCTCTGCGACGAACCCGATGACTCCCGCGCCGCGTGCGCGGGATTATAAAGAGGAAGTGGCGAAGCTGATTGATGTTTCCTCCTGCGTGGGCTGTAAAGCCTGCCAGGTGGCGTGCTCAGAGTGGAATGATATCCGCGATGAGGTGGGCCACTGCGTGGGTGTGTACGATAACCCGGCGGATTTAAGCGCCAAATCCTGGACGGTGATGCGTTTTAGTGAGACCGAACAGAACGGCAAACTGGAGTGGCTGATTCGTAAAGATGGCTGCATGCACTGTGAAGATCCGGGCTGCCTGAAGGCGTGCCCGTCTGCCGGGGCAATCATCCAGTACGCGAACGGGATCGTCGACTTCCAGCAGGATAACTGCATTGGCTGCGGCTACTGCATTGCCGGGTGTCCGTTTAATATTCCGCGCCTCAATAAAGAGGATAACCGGGTATACAAATGCACCCTGTGCGTGGACCGCGTTAGCGTGGGCCAGGAGCCGGCCTGTGTGAAAACCTGCCCGACCGGTGCGATTCACTTCGGCACCAAGAAAGAGATGCTGGATGTGGCGCAGGAACGTGTCGATAAGCTAAAAGCACGCGGCTATGCCAATGCGGGCATTTATAACCCGCAAGGCGTGGGCGGTACGCACGTGATGTATGTGCTGCATCATGCGGATCAGCCGGAGCTGTATCATAAGCTGCCAAAAGATCCGAGCATCGACACCAGCATCAACCTGTGGAAAGGGGCGCTGAAGCCACTCTCCGCCGCCGGGTTCATCGCCACCTTCGCCGGGCTGATTTATCACTACATTGGTATTGGCCCGAATAAAGAAGTGGATGACGACGAAGAGGATGATAGCCATGAATAAGTCGAAAATGATTGTGCGCACCAAATTTATTGACCGCGCCTGTCACTGGACGGTGGTGATTGCCTTCTTCCTGGTGTCGCTGTCGGGGATTTCGTTCTTCTTCCCGACGCTGCAATGGCTTACCGAAACGTTCGGTACACCGCAGATGGGGCGTATTCTGCACCCGTTCTTCGGCGTACTGATCTTCGTGCTGTTGATGCTGATGTTCTTCCGCTTTGTGCATCACAACATTCCGGACAAAGAAGATATACCCTGGGTGAAAGGGATTGTTGAAGTTCTGAAGGGTAACGAGCACAAAGTGGCGCGCGTCGGCAAATATAACGCCGGGCAGAAAATGATGTTCTGGACCATCATGAGCATGATTTTCGTATTGCTGGTGACCGGGATTATTATCTGGCGTCCGTACTTTGCGCACTATTTCCCGATTCAGGTAGTGCGTTACAGCCTGCTGTTGCACGCCACATCAGCCATTATTTTGATTCACGCCATCCTTATCCATATGTATATGGCTTTCTGGGTGAAAGGATCGATTAAGGGCATGATTGAAGGCAAGGTGAGCCGCCGCTGGGCGAAGAAACATCACCCGCGCTGGTATCGTGATGTCGAGCGTATGGAAGCGAAAAAAGAGACTAACGAAGGGCTGTAAGGGCCTGACGTGAATACGCTCCCCCGTGCTGCAAGGTGCGGGGGATTTTTGCATTCAGGTGTTGGTGATGAGCGAGTCGATGGCGTGGATAACGTCGTTCCGGGCGGTGCGCAGGTTGCAGATGTAGTCTGCAGGGGCGATTTTTCTGACATCAATATTAGTCAGCAGCGGTGCGAAAAGCTGGTAGGTTTCAAAATCGATATTCACTTTGGGCGCGATGGCCTGCTGCCAGAGAGGAACTAATTTATTATTCATCATAGGCATAATGACTCTTCGGGAAAGATCATTATAACAATCATTTTGGACAATAATGTAATAAGGCCACATATTATTGGTTTCCCTAATGGGATTACGATATACATCGAATTGTTCTGTCATTGTAACTCCGTAAATATTTCGTCACAGGCAAAAATTCCATGTTTTTCGATTAGTTGATTCATGGCTTGCATGAACTCTTTATCGTGCTGCCGCTTCTCATCAGCCTTGTCGTGGTGAGGGTAGTCCTCGCGTTGTTGTGTTTTGTTGGTAGTGGGGTTTTTCATTTCGTTCTCCTTATCGTTAATGCGCTGATTATCGTTCCCCCCATTTAAAAGGCAAGTGCCTTTCACCGTGAGTTTATTAATTTGCGTCGCGGCTTCCACAATATAGCAACGTGTTACATTTACACCGGTATATTAATTCAAAAACTGAATATATGGACAATCGCGTCAGCGGGGATTTTGCGCTGGTTTGCGCCGGATGAATGTTCAATAATGTCTGCCGCAAATAATTAACAAGTGGTTGTGGTATGAAAAAGACGGTTTTTTCGTTAGCGCTTGGTACTTTTGGCCTGGGAATGGCGGAGTTCGGCATTATGGGCGTGCTGACGGATCTGGCGCGTGATACGCAGATCTCGATTCCTTCCGCCGGGCACATGATCTCGTTCTATGCCTTTGGCGTGGTGATTGGCGCGCCGATTATTGCGCTGTTCTCCAGTCGCTTTTCTCTCAAGCATATTTTGCTATTCCTGGCCGCGCTGTGCGTGCTGGGCAACGCGATTTTCACCTTTTCGTCTTCCTACGCCATGCTGGCCATCGGCAGGCTGGTCTCCGGTTTTCCGCATGGCGCCTTTTTTGGCGTTGGGGCAATCATTTTGTCTAAAATCGCGCCGCCGGGTAAGGTCACAATGGCGGTAGCCGGAATGGTATCCGGTATGACGGTTGCGAATTTATTGGGTATTCCGATTGGCACCTGGCTCGGTCACGCCTTTAGCTGGCGCTACACGTTTTTGCTGATTGCCGCGTTTGATGTCATCGTTATCGCATCGATTATCTTTTGGGTGCCCGATCTGTTTGATAAATCCGACGCGCGCCTCAGCGAGCAGTTCCGTTTCCTGAAAGCGCCAGAGCCATGGTTAATCTTTCTGGCTACCCTGTTTGGCAACGCGGGCGTCTTTGCCTGGTTTAGTTATATCAAACCCTACATGCTGTATGTTACCGGCTTCACAGAAACCTTTATGACCTTCATCATGATGTTTGTGGGGCTTGGGATGGTATTGGGAAATATCATCAGCGGGAAATTATCCGCACGCTTTAGTCCTCTGCGTATTGCTGCCACCACCGATGGAATTATTGTGCTTTCGTTAGTGATGCTGTTTCTGTTCGCTGATGTTAAAGGCGCGGCGTTGGGGCTGGCGTTCATTTGCTGTGCGGGGTTGTTTGCGCTTTCTGCGCCGTTGCAGATCCTGTTGCTGCAAAATGCGAAAGGCGGGGAGATGCTGGGTGCCGCTGGTGGGCAAATGGCCTTTAACCTCGGTAGCGCCGTGGGGGCTTATTGCGGTGGCATGATGCTGACGTTGGGTTTTGCCTACAACTATGTGGCCTTACCGGCGGCGTTGCTTTCGTTCTCAGCGATGTCGGCGCTGCTGGCGTATGGCTATGTGAAGAATCGTCGTCACGAGCGCGTTATTGCTCCCTCTGCATAGAGGGAGCATCCAGCTTACTTACGGAAATCAATCACCATACGGCCACGGATTTGGCCTTGTTCCATCTCTTTGAAGATAGCGTTGATATCTTCCAGCGGGCGAGAGGCGACTTTAGGAACCACTTTCCCTTCGGCTGCAAACTGGAAGGCTTCAGTCAGATCCTGACGTGTACCGACCAGCGATCCCACAACCTGAATACCGTCCAGCACCAGGCGCGGGATATCCAGGCTCATCGCTTCCGGCGGCAGGCCAACAGCCACCACGCGGCCACCGGCACGAACGGCATCAACCGCGGAGTTGAAAGCCGCTTTGGCGACAGCGGTAACCACTGCCGCATGTGCGCCACCGGTTTTTTCCTGCACCAGTTTTGCGGCATCCGGGCTACGGGAGTTGATGATTAAGTCTGCGCCCATGCTTTCAGCCAGTTTCAGCTGTTCATCATTGACGTCAAGCGCGATAACTTTGGCGTTAAAGACGTTTTTGGCATATTGCAGCGCCAGGTTGCCCAGGCCGCCCAGGCCGTAGATAGCGATCCACTGGCCCGGTTTGATGCCGGAAATTTTTACGGCTTTATAGGTGGTTACGCCCGCACAGGTGATGCTGCTGGCCGCTGCGGATTCCAGACCGTCAGGTACTTTAACGGAGTAGTCGGCGGTGACGATGCACTCTTCCGCCATACCGCCATCTGCGGTGTAACCGGCGTTAATCACTTCGCGACACAGGGTTTCATTACCGCTGTTACAGTATTCACAGTGCCCACATCCCTGGAAGAACCATGCGACGCTTGCGCGGTCGCCGGGTTTCAGCGAGGTCACACCCGGGCCGACTTCTTTCACAATCCCGATACCTTCGTGGCCCAGAATCACGCCGGTTTTGTCGCCAAAATCGCCATTTTTAACGTGGAGATCGGTGTGGCAAACGCCGCAGCATTCCATCTTCAGAAGCGCTTCACCATGTTTCAGCGGGCGCAGGGTACGTTCGGTGACATCAACCTGATGATCTTTTGTGACGACAGCAGCCTTCATGTATTTCTCCTTTTATGATGAATTTCTGCAGAGCAATCATGTGATTACTCCATAAGGATTAATGTTTTTCTGCTTCAGATGCAATAGCTCAGACACGTAATGTAATAATTCTTATTAAGAATTACCTATCCAGACCAAAATATTCCTTTAATACGCTTAATGAGTATTTGACCCGGTGAGAATAGCCTGGCAGGGGGGCTGCCAGGCGCGTGCTTACAGTTTAGATTGAATTACCGCAATTTCCTGGCGCCAGGCCTGTTGCAGCTGTGGCTTCTGATGTTTGGCTTTACGGGCGAGATCGGCGGCTAACCACGATTCCAGCGCAATGAGCCGTTCCAGCAGCGCGTCAGCATCGTCTGGCTGAGGTTGCGGTGTGTCAGCCTGAGGGCTTAGGGCACTCACTGAACCGTGCTTTTCCCTGATACGTGTAAACATCTCATCAGCATCATGCCATTCGCTGAGGTAGCCGTTTTCAACCAGCCAGAAACGATTGCAGCTGGCGGTAATCAGTTGTCTGTCATGACTGACCAATAATACTCCGCCCTCAAATTGCTGTAGCGTTTCTGCCAGCGCGATTTTCCCCTCGATATCCAGATGGTTCGTGGGCTCATCGAGCATTAACAGGTGGTAGCGGGCAAGGGTGAGCCCGACAAACAGTAGCCTTGCACGCTCGCCGCCGCTGAGCGTGTGCACCCGTTGCCCATGACGCAGCCACGGAAAACCCGCCTGTAATAACGCTTTTTTGCGTGTTTCCGGATCTGGCGCAAAGGCATCAAGTGCGTCAAACAGCGTGGCATTATCGGGCAACTGATGCAGAGTCTGGTCGTAATAGCCGACGGTCACGCGCGGATGCAGTTTTAGCGCATCGTTGCTGCTGCCAGATAATACGTGTTGCCAAAGGGTCCGTAACAGGGAGGATTTGCCACAACCGTTATGGCCGACGAGAGCAACTCTGTCACCGCTTTTCAGTCTCGCGGCCTGAATGTGGAACAGCGGCGGCAATCCGACGTCGGGAGAAATCGACAGATTCTCAACGTCCAGCAGTCGATTTGCCGCAAGCGCATCGCCCCGCAGCGTTAATGTCCAGGGGTTGCCGTCTGTCACTGTCGTCTGGTTTTCGCGAAGCCGGGCAACCTGTTTTTCCATCTGTTTGGCTTTTTGCGCCAGTCCCTCGTTATCGTAGACCCGGCCCCATGTCGCCAGCCGTTTAGCGCTTGCTGTTACCCGTTCTATCTCTTTTTGTTCCGCTTTACGCCGCAGAAAATCGCTTTCATCTTTAGCCGCCAGGGCAAGCCGGGCTTGACTACAGGGAAGGGCGAAGCAGTGCAGCGTTTTATCGCGCAAAATCCAGCTGCCATTGGTGACGGTATCGAGCAACTGTCGGTCATGCGAGACAAGGATAAAACTCCCGGCCCAGCGCAACAGAAATTGTTCGAGCCACAGCAGCGTGGACAGATCAAGATGGTTACTGGGTTCATCCAGCAGTAGTAAATCGGGTTGATGGATTAACGCGCGCGCCAGCATCAAACGTGTGTGTTGTCCGCCGCTCAGCGTAGCGCTGGTGAGTGTTGTTTCCTGCGCACTAAAGCCCATCTCCGCCAGCAAGCTTTCGCCGCGCCAGCGTTCAGCATCACGGGCGTGGGCGGGGAGCCCGGCAAGTACGGCTTCCAGCAGTGATAGGGTATAAACCGCTTCGGGAAGATGTTGCTCAACGCGAGCCATCAGGCAGCGATTGGCGATGGCCACATTGCCGGAGGCGGGTTGTAGTGTGCCATCCAGAACTTTCAGTAGCGTACTTTTGCCACTGCCGTTATCGCCAAGTAGCCCAATACGGTCACCCTGTTTCAGGGTAAAGGAAAGGCCGTCGAAAAGCGTAGCAAACGCCGTATCAACACGTAATGATTGTGCAGTGAGTAATGTACTCATTGTTGCTTACCCAAGAATTACAGGCGTAATAACGCCTCGTCAAACATCGCTGACGATAACCTGGTAAGCCCGAGGGAAGGGATTGCGGTGAGAGTCTTCGCTCAAGCCTCCGTTATCGCAGCACGATATCGGTAATGCTTGAGCTGGTGCGATCACCAAGTGTATGTGAAACATTAAAAATTTCACAGTACAGCATAATTAGCCTCCTTTTTTATTATCAGTATGAATGGGTGAAGGCAGTGTAGCGGGGATTATTACGATTTGCCATCAAGCAGGTTGAAAAAAGAACCATTAGTTACAACATACACTATGTTGCTTTCAATAACCGACCATTAACGTCGGTGCACATTCAACGCTTATCAGGAAAGGTGGGCCGAAGCCCACCAGAAGGATTAGATCGATGTCCGGCGGTAGCTGCGATATTCCGGCAGCCAGAAGTTTTCGTTGATGGCCTGCTGGAGCGCGTCGGCAGAGGTTTTCACCGCGACTCCCTGTTGCTGAGCCATTTTCCCGACCGCAAAAGCGATATCCCGTGATACCTGATGAATGTCTTTCAATTCTGGTAGCACCAGACCTTCGCCGGTATTGGCCAGCGGGGAGTGCTTCGCCAGCGTTTCACTGGCTGACATCAGCATTTCATCGGTAATACGTGTTGCGCCGGATGCAATAACGCCAAGCCCAATGCCGGGGAAGATATAGGAGTTATTGCACTGGGCAATCGGGTAAACCTTATCTTTCCATACTACCGGGCTGAACGGGCTGCCGGTGGCAACCAGCGCATTGCCTTCAGTCCAGGCGATAATATCCTGCGGGGTCGCCTCTACGCGTGAGGTCGGGTTCGAGAGCGGCATGACAATCGGGCGCGGGCAGTGTTTGTGCATCTCACGGATAATCTCTTCCGTAAACAGCCCCGTTTGCCCGGAAACGCCAATCAGAATATCCGGTTTCACATTACGGACCACGTCAAGCAATGACAGCACTTCGTTATTCGTATCCCAGGTTTGCAGGCTGCTGCGCTTTTGTACCAGTTTGGTCTGGAAGGAGAGCAGATTTGGCATCTGATCGGTCAGTAAGCCAAAACGGTCAACCATGAACACGCGCGCTCGCGCCTGTTCTTCGCTGAGGCCTTCACGCTGAAGTTGCGCAATGATTTGTTCGGCGATACCGCAACCGGCGGAACCGGCGCCCAGGAAGACAATTTTCTGATCGCTAAGCTGGCTTCCCGCTGCGCGGCTGGCGGCAATCAGCGTGCCGACGGTAACGGCGGCGGTGCCCTGAATATCGTCGTTAAAGGAGCAAATTTCATCGCGATAGCGGTTGAGCAGCGGCATGGCATTTTTCTGCGCAAAATCTTCAAATTGCAGCAACACGTTTGGCCAGCGCTGTTTCACGGCCTGAATGAAATCATCAACAAACTGATAATAGTCATCATCGGTAATACGCGGATTACGCCAACCCATGTACAGAGGATCGTTCAACAATTGTTGGTTGTTGGTACCGACATCCAGCACCACCGGCAGGGTATATGCCGGACTAATACCGCCACAGGCGGTATAGAGCGACAGCTTACCAATTGGAATGCCCATGCCGCCGATACCCTGGTCGCCAAGGCCGAGAATGCGCTCGCCGTCGGTGACAACAATCACTTTGATATTGTGGTTAGGGACGTTTTGCAGAATGTCATCCATGTTGTGACGATTCTGATAGGAGATAAACACCCCGCGTGAGCGACGATAGATCTCTGAGAAACGCTCGCAGGCCGCGCCGACAGTCGGGGTATAGATGACCGGCATCATTTCATCGAGATGGTTTTCTACCAAACGGTAGAAGAGCGTTTCATTGGTGTCCTGAATGTTGCGCAGGTAGATGTGTTTATCGATCTCCGTTTTGAACCCCTGATACTGGATCCAGGCGCGCTCTGCCTGCTCTTCAATCGTTTCAACCACTTCAGGCAGCAGGCCGAGCAGGTTGAAATTGCTGCGTTCTTCCTTGCTGAAGGCACTGCCTTTATTCAGCAACGGAAATTCCAACAGCACCGGGCCGGCATACGGGATATACAGAGAACGGTTCGTTTTACCTTGTGACATCGTATTACTCCATCGTCATCACGCCAGGCCATGGGAAGTCTGGCAGAAACTGCAGTGCCGGGGATTATAAAGCAACTGTTAACTATCGTGGGGCAAAATTGCCGGGAAGTTGAGGGCGGGTTGACGCTTCGTGCGGTGAGTGTCGCGTTCTGCTGAGATTCAACTAAGCTGAAACGTGTCTGTGACGTTGATCACTCATTGTGAGGTAAGACGATGAAAGTATTAGGTTATGCCGCTCAGAATCCCGCCGCGCCGCTCGCGCCCTTTACCTTTGACCGCCGCGAACCCAGGCCCGACGATGTGGTGATCGACATACTTTACTGTGGCGTCTGCCACTCTGACCTCCATCAGGCACGGGATGACTGGGGGTTTAGCCGTTATCCGATTGTCCCCGGACACGAAATTGTTGGCCGGGTAGTGGCTATCGGTGACAACGTCACAAAATTTAAACCGGGTGAGCTGGCGGCGATTGGCTGTATGGTCGATTCCTGCCGCGTTTGCCATCCCTGCCAGCAGGGCCTGGAGCAGTATTGCGAAGAAGGCAATATTCAGACCTACAATGGCATAGACCGCCACGATGGTTCGTTAACCCTGGGCGGTTACTCACAAACGATTGTTGCCAGTGAAGATTTTGTCCTTCATCTGCCGGAAAACATTGACCTGAAAGGCGCTGCGCCGCTGTTATGCGCCGGGATAACCACCTGGTCGCCGCTACGTCGCTGGAACATCAATGAGAACAGCAAAGTTGCCGTCATCGGTCTGGGCGGTCTGGGACATATGGCGCTGAAGTTAGCCAATGCGCTGGGGGCAGAAGTTACGCTCTTTACCCGTTCCTCCGGAAAAGAGGCGGATGCACGGCGGCTGGGCGCACATCATGTGGTGCTCTCCACGGATGATGCGCAAATGAAAGAGGTACAAAACCAGTTCGATCTGATCATCGATACGGTTCCCTATGCCCATGATATTAATGCCTACGTTCCCACCTTAACGCTGGATGGCACCCTGGTCTTCGTCGGCCTGTTGGGCAATATTGCTGATTTCTATACGGTTCCGCTGATTCTGGGGCGCCGCTCAGTAGCAGGTTCCTGTATTGGCGGTATCGCCGAAACGCAGGAGATGCTCGATTTTTGTGCTCAGCACGGTATTACCGCCGATGTTGAAGTGATCACAATAGATACGATCAATGAAGCGTTCGAGCGCATGCTCAAAAGCGATGTGAAATACCGCTTTGTTATCGATATGGCGTCGCTAACGCTTTGAAAAGATGTACTACACTTAGAAGTTCTGCAAGCAAAAAGGAGTGATATATGACGATTCATAAGAAAGGTCAGGCGCACTGGGAAGGCGATCTTAAACGTGGGAAAGGCACCGTCTCGACGGAGAGCGGCGTACTCGACCAACAACCCTACGGTTTCAATACGCGTTTTGAAGGTGCGAAGGGGACTAACCCGGAAGAACTGATTGCCGCTGCGCATTCGGCCTGCTTCTCTATGGCGCTTTCCTTGATGCTGACTGAGGCCGGACATGCCCCGACCTCGATTGATACCGTTGCCGATGTGTCGCTGGACAAAGTCGATGGCGGTTTCGCTATCACCAAAGTGGCGCTGCAAAGTAAGATTGTTTTGCCGGGTATCGATAGTGCGAAATTCGATGAAATCATTCAGAAAGCAAAAGCAGGCTGTCCGGTTTCCCAGGTGTTAAAAGCAGAAATTACACTAGATTATCAATTGGATAACTAACCTTCACAGGGCAGCGTCACGCTGCCCACACCTTGTTGTGACAATGTCACGTTAATTGCAATAATTATCTTAACTTATTCACCTTGCCTTCATATCGTTAGCCTGAGAAGGCATTTGTCATGGGCTTTATTCCCTTTAGAGTGAAATTCCTGCTGACTCTTAAGGAAAAACCGATGGCGACAGAATATCCTCTTACCGACAGTGAATTTCCTTTACTCAACCTGCGACGCGTAGCCGGACACATTGGTGCAGAAGTGCGTGATATTGCACTCTCAGCCGATCTTGATGACGCAACGTTTGAACAGCTGAACGCCGCACTGGTGAAATATAAGGTGCTGTTTTTCCGTCAACAGCCGCATCTTACCGATGACGCTCATCAGGCATTTGGTGCGCGTTTTGGTCGCATTGTGGCACATCCCACCGTGCCAGCACCGACCGGCACTCAGCTGTTTGAACTGGATGCCTCTAAAGGCGGAGGACGGGCAGACTCCTGGCACACGGATGTCACCTTCGTTGATGCTTTTCCAAAAATTTCTATTTTGCGCGGCGTGACGATCCCTGCGTATGGTGGCGATACCGTGTGGGCGAATACGGCGCGGGCCTATGAACAACTTCCGGATGAGCTTAAGCGGTTTGCGGCTTCACTGCGTGCGGTGCACAGTAATGATTATGACTACGGTGCAGAACGGGTGGTGGTTGAATCAACCCGCCTGAATCATCACAAAAATGTGTTTGTTTCATCCGTCTGGGAAGCTGAGCATCCCGTGGTGCATGTTCATCCGGTTAGCGGCGAAAAGTGCCTGCTCCTTGGGCATTTCTTCAAACGCCTGGTAGGATTCAGCAGCCGTGAGTCCGCCAGTCTGTTTGAGCTGCTGCAAAATCGGGTGATTCGCCTTGATAATACCGTTCGCTGGCAGTGGCAGCAGGATGATGTGGTTATCTGGGATAACCGCAGCACGCAACATTACGCGGTGAACGATTACGGCAGTCAACCGCGTGTGGTGCGTCGAGTTACGGTTGAAGGAGAAACGGCGGTGGGCGTCGATGGTACCCGCAGCCGAACGATTGCGCGCGGGCAAACCGATCCGCAGCAGGTTGCCGCAAACACGGATCCGCGCACGAAAGAGGCTGCGTCATAAGACGAGCGGGCAGGGATCTCTCCCTGCCTGCATTTATTTCGCGGTGGTATGCAGGATGAAAGGAATGGAATCACGCAGGGACGGATTCACCGTTCCGCTATGGTCAAGCCCCTCATAGAGATGAACCTCCGCTTGCGTACCGGCACGTTTCACCGCGTCGGCAAAACGGAGCTGCATCGCGGTTGGTACGTTGATGTCATTGCTGCCAATGCCGATAAATACCGGATGGGAAATTTTGAGCGTAGGGTAAAGCATACTGCCGATACTGCTGCTCAACAGCGATTCTACCGCAGGTTTCAGCGTCGTGGCGGCGTTCAGATTCGCCTCCATCGTCTGCTGTGTAAGCGGGTTAATACAAAGCTTTTGGGCTTTTTCCAGATACGCCAGAGCGGTATCCTGGAAATAGTCGGTCGCATTAAGTTTGCCATTAATGTCGGCAGCAGAAAGATAGATATAGAAAATATACGGTATTTTGGGATCACCCTTGGCCTGCGTCGCGCCATTTACGGGTGGCAAAAAATCGGCAGCCGTGGTGTTTTTGTCAAAATAAGGGGTACCCGTCAGGACCGTCGCGCGGATATTCAGTTCTGGCGCATACTGCGGCTGATAACCTGCTGTCGCAAACGCAGCGTGCGCGCCCTGAGATTGACCTACCAGAATTAACTCATTACGTAGCGGGTACGTTTTCATCGCCGCCCGTACGCCATCCAGAATACTCCAGGCTTCTCCACGCGCATTAAGATAGTGATGCAAGCCAGCAGAGCCTAAACCTGCATAGTCTGGCGCCACCACGGCGTAACCGAGCGAAAGCCAGGTATTCAGATACTGTTTATCCCGATCGGTACGGACGTTGAGTGAAGGCGCACAGTCATTTGCCACACCCACGGTACCGTGCGCCCAAACGACAACAGGCCAACCGCCTTCCGGGGTTTTGCCATAGGGGAGAAAGACAGCGGCGGTATCTTGCCGCGAGGTTTTGCCGTCAACGCCGCTGACTGAAGCGTAGTGAATCAAATATTGTTGTGCGGCTTCATTAAGGCCATTTTCTTTCGCCAGCACACGCGTTGTTTCAAGGTTATCAGCGGCCAACGCCGTGACTGGTGACAGCGCCAGTAAAAATAACGCGGACGTCGTTGTCAGGATGCGTTTTGATTTCAGGTAGTGCATGGTTTTTCATTCCTTATATACGATGCCCCCAGTGTAGTGGAACTGGCCTGAACGGGAACCTAACTGGTAACGTTAATCAGAAAAGCCTGATTTCTTTAATAATAAAAATAAAATTGGCAAGGCTATTAAAAATGTCACTGGAGTGACTATTCTCATTGTAAGCATTGATTAATTGTGTGGTGTCTTTTTGATAACGGATTAAAAATTGATTGTTGTCAATGTGATAATGAGACCAGGCAGGCAACCTCAAGTAACAAGTATCGGTAAAAACGGGCAGGAGGCTATATGCAATATTTATTGTTGTTTATCCTGGTGAGTATCGGTTCTGTTTCTTATTACAACGGCTCAGTCCTGGGCGTGAAATCAGGCGTACTCTCTCTCGTCTGTATGATACTAATGGCTTACGGAATATACGTTTTTACAGACTGGCTGACGCAAGGGCATGATCTGGTCACTGGCATCTATATGATGTTGTCACCGGCTGCGGGCCTGATAATGACGATAATGATGAAATCGGTAAAAGCCGCATAGCCACGACACATCCCGCAGTAATGTGGGGTGTGTCTCTTTTCAGTTTTGTCACGTCTCCAGCGCTTTATCCCCCATTCGATACGGGTTATCACCTTATGCTTCTTTATGGCTTGAACATCTTCAATTAATACGCGGCTATCAAGATAAAAAGAACACATGTCATAAATTGAGCTTAACTTAAGATTATTCAATAAGGGCTGACAGTCGGGTTACCGCTCCGTTTTACTAAAAGGTCGATAAATCATGGAAACATATCTGCAAAAAATGAAGGATGAGTGGGCGCAACTCATCGGTGATACCGACCCGCAGGTGCGTCTCCTCGCCGCCGAGATTGCCGGAGAACATGCGAAAGTACTGAGTCAGGAATTCTATAGCGTTGTCCTTTCTGACTCTCAGGCCGCGGATTTTCTGACGAATGATCAAGTTGAAAGGCAGCTAAAAACTGCGTTACAGCAGTGGATTATCGATGTGCTTTCCTGCCAGGTCGAAGGAGTCGAACAACAGATTCAGGTCCAGCAACGCGTAGCGGACGTGCATGCCCGCATTGGTATTCCTGTCGATTTAGTCGAGATGGGATTTAGAGTCCTGAAGAAATTATTGTTTCCGGTTATTGGCGCCAGCCAGCACTCGGCCGACCTGAAATTAGGTATCTACCACTTTGCGATAAACAGTATCGATCTTGCTATGGAGGTCATGTCTCGCGCCTTTATTTTCAGTGAAAACAGCGCGGCGAAAGAGGATGAAAACTATCGCATCTTTTCGCTGATGGAAAACGCGGAAGAGGAAAAGGAACGGCAGATCGCCTCTTTGCTCAGTTGGGAAATGGACCTTATCTACAAAGTGATGCTTGATTCAGGGCCCGGCAACAGTCTGCCGTTGGGGCAGTCTGATTTTGGACTTTGGTTCAATCATAAAGGTCGCCACTATTTCAGCGGCATTGCAGAAGCAGGCCATATATCACGGCTGATTATCGAGTTTGATGATGCATTCCGCGCTGTCCGCCACTCACCGCAGGGGATGAACACGCGGCAGCAACGCGTTAACTTTATCCTGCAAACCCGCAATACGCTTTCACAAATCGCCACCCTGTTACGCGAACTCTTTGAAGAGGTGTCGCGCCATGAAGTGGGAATGGATGTGTTGACACGCTTGCTGAACAGACGTTTCTTACCGACCATTTTTAAACGCGAAATTGCCCATGCGGGCCGTGCCGGAACGCCGATGTCGGTTCTGTTGATCGATGTTGATAAGTTCAAGCAAATCAATGATACCTGGGGGCATAACACGGGCGACGAAATCCTGCGTAAAGTCGCTGGTGCCTTTTACGAACACGTTCGTACCAGCGATTTTGTGTTCCGCTATGGTGGCGATGAATTCCTGATTATTCTTACGGAAGCCAACGAGGCGGACACGCTGCGGATTGCCGAGCGGGTGCGTTCACGCGTTGAAAAAATCAAAGTCTCTGCACCCAATGGGGAAACTATCTCACTTTCGCTTTCCATTGGCGCGGCGATGTTTAGCGGGCACCCTGATTATGAACGCCTTATTCAGCTTGCCGACGAGGCGCTATATGGCGCGAAACGCAGAGGCCGCAACTGTGTTGAGCTGTGGAAAGCATCATGCTAAGCCACTTTCGGCAGTATCTGCCCTGGTGGAACATCGCTGAAACCCTTGATTCCCACCGGGGTGATATTCTTTTTTCAGCGCTTGAACAAAATATGATGGGCTCGGTTCTCATTGACGCCGACGATACCATCATGTTTTTCAATCGTGCAGCGGAGCAGCTGTGGGGATACCGCCGTGAAGAAGTATTGGGGCAAAATGTTTCTTTATTGATACCTCATGCGCTTCGTGCAGCCCATCCGGATTACATCCAGCACCATCGCGAAGGGGCGCAATCAAAAGTGGTGGGGATGAGTCGGGAGCTGCAGCTGGAGCGTAAGGATGGCAGTAAAATCTGGACTCGTTTTGCACTCTCGCGCGTCGATATTTCTGGCAAAATCTGCTACCTCGCGCTGGTGCGCGATGCTACCCGGGAAATGGCGCAGAAAGAACAAACACGGTTGCTGCTCCTGGCGGTTGACCATATCACCAAACCGGTGATCGTACTGGATAATCAGCGGAGAATTGTACAAGGGAATCAGGCTTTTACCGAAATGTCTGGCATGAAAATTGACGATATGGTTGGGCTGCGGCCGGATAATGTCCTGCGGCTCCCCGATGCATTACCGGAGCATCGTGAGCGTATTCAGCGATTGTTGGCAAAAAGCCACCGTGACCAGGACGAATTCATGCTGCTGGCATGTTCTGGTACATCCGTCTGGTTTAAGGCGACGATTAACCCGGTCTTTAATGAAAATGGTGAGTTGCAGAATTTGGTGATGACCTTTGTGGATGTCACCGAAGATCGCAAGATACGTGAGCTGGAACGTACATTATTGACGGCCATCTCGCGCAATCCGCCGTTTCAGGATATGGGTGATATTTTATGTCGCAGCATTGAGGCGGTTTTTCCTGGTTCACATGTGGAATTGACGCTGGAAGAAGAGGGCATTTGGGCGGCCACGCCGGATACCTTTGGTGGGCAGAGCGCGATTCAACGGATCGTATCTATTCGCCGTCGTGATAGAAGTAAAGCTGGCACATTGTCTATCCGCACCGTGGCGGGTCGGGAAAGCCGCGCCTTTATCGATCGTGTCGCCGATATCAGCCAACACCTGGCCGCCGTGGCGATAGAACAAGAGCATAGCCGCCGCCAGATCGCGCAACTGGTTCAGTTCGATCCGCTTACGGGGCTGCCAAACCGCAGTCAGTTACAGGATTATCTCGATCAGCGCCTGACCGGCGATGATACGGCTGCGCCGGTAATTTTCCTGATGACGGTGGATCACTTCCAGGATGTCATTGATGCCCATGGTTATGCAACGGCGGACCAGGTGTTACTGACGGTGGCAAATCGTCTGCGTGATACGCTACGGCCTGGCCAATATCTGTGTAAGACGGAAGGCCCGCAGTTTGTCCTTATTGACGATGAAAATGATGTCAGCAATTTGTCACGCGTTTCTGAGGATCTGGAAAACAGCGTTCACGAACCGTTCACCCTCGATCAGCACACTTTTTCGCCGACGCTCAGTATTGGCATTAGTTACGAAGCGGGTAAAAATCTCGACTGGCTTCTCTCAACTGCCAGCAGCGCAATGGATCACATCCGACGCTCGGGAGGCAATGGCTGGCAATTCTTTAGCCCCGAATTAAATCGGGCAGTGACCGAACGCATGCTGCTGGGCGCAGCGTTAAAACGAGCGGTAAGTGACAATCATCTCAGGCTGGTCTACCAGCCCCAAATCAATATTGCTACTGGAGAGTTGTACGGTTTTGAAGCGCTGGCACGCTGGCGCGATCCTGAACATGGCGACGTTCCGCCTTCCCGATTCATTCCTTTAGCGGAAGAGGTGGGCGAAATTGAAAACATTGGCCGTTGGGTGATTCGCGAAGCCTGTCGGCAACTGGCGCAATGGCGTTCACAGGCGCTTCGTGTGCCTGCGCTTTCGGTTAATTTATCGGCGCTTCATTTTCACAGCAGCGCGTTATTTACTCAGGTTACCGATGCGATGACGGAGTTTTCTATTGTCGGTAATGAACTTACGCTGGAAATCACCGAAAGTATGATGATGGACCCTGATGAGGCGCTACTTAAACGCATTAAAATGCTGCGAGAAGCAGGGGTTGGTTTATCGATTGATGATTTTGGTACTGGCTTCTCCGGTCTTTCACGTTTGGTTACACTTCCGGTGACGGAAATAAAAATAGATAAAAGCTTTGTCGATGGTTGTTTAACCGATACCCGCAGCCGATCGTTGTTGGAAGTCATCACTCGTATTGGGCAGAGTTTTAATATGGTAGTGGTCGCGGAAGGTGTCGAAACACAGGAACAACTGCAATTATTACGTGCTATTGGCTGCCCGGTGGTACAGGGTTACTATTTTTCCAGACCGTTAAAACCTGAGGATATTCCGAGTTGGTATCAGTCAGATTATCAACGCATTATCACTAATTTGTGATAGGGAACGATTTTGTTAAAAAATAAAATAACTTAGAACCTTGTCTTTTCAATGTTTACTATACTAAAACTCTATTTCAGGTGCTAAGTCATTTTCGCACAAGAATTTAGCCGTTATTTTAGTGTGGGTTAACTTATTGGTATTGTATAAAAACACGAACTTAATATAACTTCCTGGAATAATTCTTTAAAGGAGTAGGTGAATTGAGCTCTTCACTGCACTTTGCAAGAATAATATCGTGCTTTTTACTCGCAACGGCTAATATTCTGGCCCCGGCGTATTCCGCGCCTTTACCCGGCTGGGCAAAGGCGCCCGTGGTGCAGAAGAGAGAGAGAATGACGCTGAAGGAGTGTATTCTCCACGCCTTCGGACAAAGCCCTGAGATAGCCCAGCAGGCAGAAAAAACCGGTATTGGTCAGGCGCAAATTGATGAAGCGAAAAGCGCCTGGCATCCTAAGATCGGTCTTAGCGGTAACGCGGGCCCCTCGCGGCAATACGATTCCAGTGGCCATCTTGATAACGCCGTTTCATACGGCATTACTATCACTCAGCTGGTTTATGATTTTGGTAAAACAAACAATGATATAAAGCTGCAAACGGCGGCGCGTGACAGTGAACGTTTTAAACTGATGGAAACGATGACCGACGTGGCGGAAAAAACCGCGGCCACGTATATGGAGGTTAATCGTTATCAGGCGCTCATCGAGGCTGCCGATCAAAATATCCTCTCTCTTGAAAGCGTCAGAAAGATGGCGCAACTGCGTGCCAATGCCGGGCTGAACTCCTCGTCTGATGAACTTCAGGCCAGCACGCGCATTGCCAGCATTCGTTCCGCCCGCGAACAATATCTTGCGCAACTGCACAGCGCGCTTGCTCAGTTGTCGGTATTAACTGGCGTACAACCGGCAGCGCTAGCGCCGCCACCCGCAGAGCTCGCCAGCCAGCCAGTCGAACTCAGTCATATTGATTACAAAACGATTCCTGCCGTACTGAGCGCAGAAAACCTGAGTCAGTCTGCGTCCTATGGGGTAGAAAAAACAAAGTCACAATACTGGCCGACGGTCAGTATCCAGGGCGCCAAAACGCGCTATGAGACCAGCGACCGCTCTTACTGGAACGATCAACTACAGTTAAATGTGGACGCCCCGTTATATCAGGGCGGATCCGTATCGGCGCAGGTCGCACAGGCAGAGGGGCAAAAACGCATTGCGGCTTCTCAGGTTGAGCAGACCAAGCTCGATATCCTGCAACGTGCCTCCGTGGCGTACGCTAACTGGAACGGTGCGCGCGGGCGAGAGGAAGCCGGAAATGCACAGTCGCAAAGCGCACAGCAATCTCGGGAAGTCTATAAAAAAGAGTATCAATTAGGTAACCGCAGTCTGAATGATTTATTAAGCGTGGAGCAGGATGTTTTCCAGGCGCAATCAGCAGAAATCAATGCCAACTATGATGGCTGGGTCGCCGCTGTGAATTATGCGGCGGCCGTCAATAACTTGATTCCGCTTGCAGGCATAAAGGAAGCGTTACAAAACGATCTGCCCGATCTGAAGTAATGGGCAGTTGTTGCACTCCTGGAGCGAAAAAAAAGTGTGTTTTTCGCTTGTAATGTCATGTGCGCTGGCTCCGAAAAGCTAACGCCAGAATGTCTGGATACCATCATGAACACTGTCATTGATATTATTTCCCGTAAAGGCGCGGTTAAACAAAGCATTATTGCGTCCAATAATGCCTCTTTGGTGGTATATCAACCTTCAGTGTTGCAGATTCATTCCCCGGTCAGCGGTGTGGACCATTATGTTCGCCAGGGAAACGATCTGCTGATTTACATGAAAGACGGTACGGTTATTCGCTGCAACGGCTATTTTGCCGTCGATCCTGCAACAAAAGAATATTCAGAACTGGTCTTTGATGACGGGCAGACGTTAACACATGTATCGTTCGCCGGAAATAGCGAAGCCGCAGGTTTAGCGCCTGCTACGTTAACGCCGCAAAATGACATCATTACCTCGATTTCGCCTTTTATTGAGCACGCGGTCAGTACGGCGGGCGAGCTGCCGTGGGGCTGGATTGTTGGTGGGACGCTGGCAGGCGGCGCGGTTGGCGCACTACTCGCCAATGGCGGCAGCGATGGTGACAGCAAAACCGAAGTGGTTACGCCGCCGGGTGAACCGCAAAGCGCAACACCCTCGTTTATCACTCTTGATAACACTGGCGACAAACAGGGCTTGCTGGCAACCAGGAATACCACTGACGATACCACCCCCACGTTCAGCGGCACCGGGCAGGCCGGGGCAAGCATTGCGATACGTGACAGTAATGGCGTCACCGTTGCCAGTACTACGGTGGGCGCGGATGGCCGCTGGTCCGTCAGCTTACCCACGCAGTCTGCGGGCGAGCATACCTGGTCCGTCTCGCAAATTGACGGCGACCAGACGAAGCAAGCTGGCAGTATCACCCTGAATATCGACACTGCGGCTGCCGCTATTTCTATTGCCACGACGTCCGGCGATAACGTACTCAATGGTCAGGAACAGGCGGCAGGATTTACGCTTTCCGGCGCAACGCAGCATCTTGCCGCAGGTAGCACGCTAACGCTGACGCTCAATGGCAAAACCTACACCACGGAAGTGGGCAGCGGCGGCGCGTGGCGCGTCGCGATCCCCGTGGCGGATGCGCAGGCTCTGGCGGAGGGTAATCAAAACGTCACTGTTTCAGGCATTGATGCGGCCGGGAACCGTATCTCTGCCAGCCAAACATTCACGGTCGATACGCAGCCGCCAACGCTCTCCATCGATACTCTCGCCCAGGACAATGTTATCAACGCGCTGGAACATCGCGCGTCACTGACCATAAGCGGCGTGACAACGGCGCAGCCCGGTCAAACGGTCACGGTTACGCTCAATGGCGTCTCGCATACGGCGGTGGTCAGCAACACCGGCAGCTGGCAGCTTTCGATTTCGGCGAGCGAAGTGCAGGCGCTCGGGGACGGCCAGTTCACCGTGACCGCCAGTGTGACCGACAAAGCGGGAAACCCGGCGCAGGCGCAGAGCAGCCTGAGCGTTGATAGTCAGGCGCCGCTGATAACCATTAGTACCGTGGCCGGGGATGACATTCTCAACGGCGCGGAACAGAGCGTCGCACAGATCATTTCCGGGCGGGCGAACGGCGCATCGGCCGGAGATGTGGTGACCGTCAGGGTCGGTAATCAGGTGCTTTTGGGGACGGTCGCGGCGGATGGCAGCTGGAGCGTCGGTATGACGGCTACAGTTAGCCACGCGCTGGGAACGGGCGCGCATACCATCACCGTGTCTGTTACCGATGACGCTGGCAATACGGGCAGTGCATCGCGCGTAATTACTCTGAGCGGCACGGCGCCCCAGGTTACGGTCGTTCCTGTGAGTCAGGATAATGTGCTGAACGCGCAGGAGGCATCGAGACCGCTGACGTTAAGCGGCACCACCAGTCTGCCCGATGGCAGCACAGTCAGTGTGGTACTGAATAATCATACCTATACCGCGACAGCCAGCGGGCACGCCTGGTCGCTACAGGTGCCGGTGAGCGATGTCGTTAATCTGGCGAACGGAAGTTACACCGTAACGGCAAGCGGAACCGATGCCAACGGCAACAGCGGTAGCGGGCAAGGGCAACTGCTGGTCGATACGGTGCTGCCGCAGGTGATCATTAACACCTTTGCGGGCGACAACGTGGTGAATGTTGCCGAATCCGGGGCGAATCAAACCCTGAGCGGGCGCGTGGTTGGTGCCGCGCAGGGCGATACGATAACTATTGAGCTGGGCGGCAATACTTACACGGCGACGGTGGGCAGCAATCTCACCTGGAGCGTGAACGTTCCGGCGGCAGATTTACAGGCGCTGGGCGATGGCGCGTTAACGATAAATGCCTCTGTGACGAACGGACACGGCAACACCGGTAATGGTGAACGTGATATCACTATCAGCGCCACGCTGCCGGGTCTGCGTATCAATACTATTTCCGGCGATGACGTTATTAACGCCCTCGAACAGCTTCAGGATCTGGTCATTTCTGGTAGCAGCAGTCATCTCTCCACGGGCACCACCGTGACGGTGACGCTCGGTAACGAAACGTATCAAGGCGTGACTGACAGCAACGGCAACTGGCAGGTGGGCGTACCCGCAGCCGATTTACAGGCGCTCACCGCAGGCACGGTCATCGTGACGGCCAGTGCGACAGATTCGGCAGGTAACCCGGTCGCTATCGACCATAACGTCGTTGTTGATGCGGGGGACGTGGCAATTGCTATCAATATCGTCTCCGGTGATGACATGATTAATGCCTCGGAAAAAGGCGCATCGCTGACATTGACGGGCACCACCCAGGGCGTCGAGGCCGGGCAAACCGTGGTAGTGAAATTCGCCGGGCAAACCCTGACGACCACCGTTCAGAATGACTGTTCCTGGAGCCTGACCGTTCCCGCCAGTGCGGTAAGCAGCCTGCCAGACGGCGCGGCAGAAATCACCGCGACCGTCACCAATATCAGCGGTAACACTGGCGACACTTCCCGTACCATTACCGTCGATAGCCAGGCCCCGGCCTTAAGCATTGACTCGCTGACCGCCGATAACATCATCAACGCCGCCGAAAGTGGTCAGGATCTGCAAATCACTGGCACCACCGACGCCCAGCCAGGGCAGACGGTGACCGTTACGCTGAATGGGCAGACCTATCAGGGGCTCGTGCAGTCAGATGGCACCTGGAGCGTGACCGTTCCCGCCGCCAATGTTGACGCACTGGCTGACGGCAATGCGACGGTCACCGCCAGCGTGAATGATATCGCAGGTAACCCGATCAGCGTTTCACGCGTGGCGCTGGTCGATGCCACGCCGCCGGTGGTAACCATTAATCCGGTGGCGACCGATAACGTCATTAACACCCCGGAACATACCCAGGCGCAAATCATCAGCGGCACGGTTACTGGTGCACAGGCTGGCGATATCGTCACCGTGACATTGAATAATGTGAATTACACCACCGTGGTGGATGCTTCCGGCAACTGGAGTCTGGGCGTTCCGGCCTCGGTGGTCAGTGGGCTGGCGGACGGCAGTTATCCCATCAGCGCTTCGGTCACTGACCGCGCCGGAAACACGGGCAGCCAGTCACTGACCGTCACGGTCGATACCGCCGCGCCAGTAATTGGTATTAACACCGTTGCTGGCGATGATGTGATAAACGCCAGCGAAAAAGGGGCCGATGTTCAAATTACCGGTACCAGCGATCAGCCTGTTAATACCGCCATCACCGTGACATTGAACGGGCAAAATTACACCACCACGACCGACGCCTCCGGCAACTGGAGCGTCACGGTTCCGGCATCGGCGGTCACCGCCCTGGGCCAGGCCAACTATACGGTAACGGCGGCGGTGACCAGCGGTATCGGCAACAGCGCCATCGCCAGCCATAACGTGCTGGTCGACAGCGCGCTGCCCGGTGTGACCATTAACCCGGTGGCAACCGACGATATTATTAACGCCGCCGAAGCGGGCGCAGCGCAAACCATCAGCGGGCAGGTTACCGGAGCCGCCGTTGGCGACACGGTAACGATTACGCTGGGCGGCAATACTTACACCACCACCGTCCAGCCGGGATTAAGCTGGAGCGTGAGCGTTCCGGCGGCAGATATTCAGGCGCTGGGCAATGGCGATTTAACGGTTAATGCCTCGGTCACCAATCAAAACGGCAACACCGGCAGCGGTACGCGGGATATCACCATCGACGCCAATCTGCCCGGTCTGCGGGTCGATACGGTGGCGGGCGATGATGTGGTCAATATCATCGAGCACGGGCAGGCGCTGGTAGTCAGCGGCAGCAGTTCGGGGCTGGCTGAAGGCACGCCGCTTACCGTCACGATTAATAATGTGGAATACACCACTGCGGTACAGGCCGATGGTAGCTGGAGCGTGGGCGTCACGGCGGCGCAGGTTAGCGCCTGGCCTGCGGGGACGGTGACGATTGCCGTGTCCGGGGAAAGTAGCGCCGGAAATCCGATAAGCATTACGCATCCGGTTACGGTGGATCTCACTCCGGCGGCGATCGCCATCAACACTATCGCCACGGACGATGTGATTAACGCCGCAGAAAAAGGCGTCAATTTAACTCTTTCCGGCACCACCACTAACGTAGAAGCCGGACAAAAGGTCACCGTTACCTTTGGCGGTAAAAATTACACTGCCAGCGTGGCGAGCGATGGTAGCTGGACAACTACTGTACCCGCTGCCGATTTAGCGTCATTAACCGATGGCAGCGCCTCCGCGCAGGCCAGCGTCAGCAATATCAATGGCAATAGCGCCTCGGCGGTGCATAACTACAGCGTAGACAGCAGCGCGCCAACCATCATTATCAATACCGTCGCCAGCGACAATATCGTCAACGCCAGCGAAGCTGATGCGGGCGTGACGGTGAGCGGCACCACCACCGCCGAAGCGGGGCAGATTGTTACGATAACGCTCAATAGCCCGACCGTGCATACGTATCAGGCAACGGTACAGGCCGACGGCAGCTGGAGTATTAATATTCCGGCGGCAGATCTTGAGGCATTGACCGATGGCAGCCACACCCTGACCGCGACGGTCAATGACAAAGCGGGCAACCCGGCGAGCACCACGCATAATCTGGCGGTGGATCTCACCGTTCCGGTACTCACCATCAACACCATTGCGGGCGACGATATTATTAACGCCACCGAGCACGGGCAGGCGCTGGTGATTTCCGGTTCCAGCACAGGCGGAGAGGCGGGAGATGTCGTCAGCGTCACGCTAAACAATAAAACTTACACCACCACCCTGGATGCCTCCGGCAACTGGAGCGTCGGCGTTCCGGCAGCGGACGTCACGGCGCTGGGCAGCGGCCCGCAAACCGTGACGGCGACCGTTACCGATGCGGCAGGCAACAGTGACAGCGAGACGCACACGGTTACCGTTAACCTTACCGCGCCGACCATTGACATCAACACCATCGCCACCGATGACGTGATTAACGCCACCGAAAAAGGCGCGGACCTGCAAATTTCCGGCACCAGCAATCAGCCCGCAGGCACCACAATTACGCTGACGCTTAACGGGCAAAATTATACCGCGACGACGGACGCCGCAGGCAACTGGAGCACCACGGTACCAGCCTCCGCTGTCGGTGCGCTGGGCGAAGCCAGTTACACGGTGACGGCGAACGTTACCGACAGCGCGGGCAACAGCAATTCCGCCAGCCATAACGTGCAGGTCAATACCGCGCTGCCGGGCGTCACCCTTAATCCGGTGGCGAGTGACGATATTATTAATGCCGCCGAATCGGGCGTGGCACAGACTATCAGCGGCCAGGTGACGGGCGCGGCGGCGGGCGATACCGTCACCGTAACGCTTGGCGGGAAAACCTACACCGCTACCGTGCAGGGCAATTTAAGCTGGAGCGTGGACGTTCCGGCGGCAGATATTCAGGCCATCGGTAATGGCGACCTGACGGTGAATGCCTCGGTAACCAACGGCGTTGGCAATACTGGCAGCGGTTCGCGAGACATTACTATCGACGCCAATTTGCCTGGTCTGCGCGTCGACACCGTGGCGGGCGATGATGTGGTTAACAGCATCGAGCACGCTCAGGCGCTGGTGATAACCGGTAGCAGTAGCGGGCTGGCGACGGGCGCGGCGCTGACGGTGGTGATTAACACGGTCACTTACGCTGCGACCGTATTAGCCGATGGCACATGGAGCGTTGGTGTTCCGGCGGCAGATGTGGGCAACTGGCCTGCAGGGACGGTGAATATCACGGTTTCAGGCGCCAGTAGCGCCGGAAACCCGGTCACTATCACCCATCCGGTCACCGTCGATCTGGCAGCGGTGGCGATCTCCATTAACACCGTTTCCGGCGACGATGTGATTAATGCCGCTGAAAAAGGGGCAGATTTAACCCTTTCCGGCAGCACCTCCGGCGTGGAAGCGGGGCAAACGGTCACCGTCATCTTTGGCGGCAAAACCTACATCACCACCGTAGCAGGCGATGGTAGCTGGACAACCACCGTACCTGCCGGCGATCTCAGCGCGTTACGCGACGGCGACGCCACGGTACAGGCCAGCGTCAGCAATATTAGTGGCAACACGGCTTCGGCGACGCACGACTACAGCATCGATGCCACAGCCCCGACGCTTGTCATTAACACCATCGCCACCGACGATATTCTGAACGCCGCCGAGGCGGGCAATCCGTTAACCATCAGCGGCAGCAGTAGCGCCGAAGCGGGTCAGACGGTAACCGTCACCCTGAATGGCATTACTTACAGCGGCACCGTCCAGGCGGACGGAAGCTGGATCGTCAGCGTACCGACGGCGGATCTCAGCAATCTGACCGCCAGCCCGTACACGGTCAGCGCCTCGGTGAACGATAAAGCGGGTAACCCGGCGACCGCCACTCACGGTCTGGCGGTAGATCTCACTGTTCCAGTGCTGACCATCAACACCGTCTCCGGCGATGACATTATTAACGCCACTGAACACGGGCAGGCGCTGGTTATTTCAGGCTCCAGCACTGGCGGCGAAGCGGGCGATGTCATCACCGTCACGTTAAACAGTAAAACCTATACCACCACGCTGGACGCTTCCGGCAACTGGAGCGTCGGCGTTCCGCTGTCAGATGTCACCGCGCTGGGCAGCGGCCCGCAAACTATCACTGCCACTATTACCGATATCGCAGGCAACAGCGATGACGCCAGCCGCACGGTCACTGTGAATCTCACCTCGCCAACCATTGGCATCAACACTATCGCCAGCGATGACGTGATTAACGCCACGGAAAAAGGCACGGATCTGCAAATTACCGGCACCAGTAATCAGCCCGCAGGCACCACCATTACGGTGACGCTGAACGGGCAAAATTACACCGCCACCACAGATGCTTCCGGCAACTGGAGTGCCACGGTGCCAGCCTCGGCGGTTAGCGTGCTGGGTGAGGCCAACTACACGGTAACGGCAAACGTCACTGACACGGCAGGCAACAGCAATTCCGCCAGCCATAATGTGCAGGTCAACAGCGCCTTGCCTGCCGTTACCATTAACGCGGTGGCGACTGACGATATTATTAACGCTGCCGAAGCGGGCAATGCGCAAACCATCAGCGGCCAGGTCACGGGTGCGGCGCAGGGGGATACGGTTACCGTTACGCTGGGCGGCAACACCTACACCACCACCGTTCAGGCTAATTTAAGCTGGAGCGTGGACGTTCCGGCGGCGGATATTCAGGCGCTGGGCAACGGTTCTCTGACAGTTAACGCCTCGGTCACCAACGGCGTTGGCAACACGGGCAGTGGCTCACGCGATATCACGATCGACGCCAATCTGCCAGGCCTGCGTGTCGATACCGTAGCGGGCGATGACGTTATTAACAGCATTGAGCACAGTCAGGCGCTGGTGATCACCGGGAGCAGCACCGGACTGACGGCAGGAACCGCGTTAACGGTCGTTATCAATAACGTCACTTACGGCGCGACGGTGTTAGCCGACGGCACGTGGAACCTCGGCGTTCCGGCGGCCGACGTCAGCAACTGGCCTGCGGGTACGGTCGATATTACGGTAAGCGGCACCAACAGCGCCGGAACAACCTCCACCATCACCCATCCGGTTACCGTCGATCTGACGGCGGTCGCCATCACCATTAACACACTCTCCGGCGATGATGTGATCAACGCCGTGGAGAAAGGCGAAACGCTGGTCGTAAGCGGCAGCACCAGCGGTGTCGAAGCCGGGCAAACGGTGACCGTCACCTTTGGTGGCAAAAATTACACCACCACCGTGGAAGCCAACGGCAGCTGGACGGTGAATGTGCCGCCTGCCGATCTCGCTGCGCTGCCGGACGGCGCGGGCAACGTGCAGGCGAACGTCAGCAACATTAACGGCAATAGCGCCCAGGCGACTCATGCTTTCAGCGTCGATGGCACCGCGCCGATCATTACCATCAACACTATCGCCAGCGACGATATTCTTAATGTGAGCGAAGCGGGCGCGGGGATCACCATCAGCGGCACCACCACGGCGCAGGCCGGGCAGACGCTGACCGTCACGCTGAATAACAACACGTACCAGACCACCGTTCTCGCAGATGGCACCTGGAGCGTGAATGTTCCGGCAACGGATTTAAGCGGATTAACCGCCAGCAGCTATACCGTGACTGCGACGGTGAGCGACAAAGCAGGCAACCCGGCAAGCGCCGACCATGCGCTGGCGGTGGACGTCACCGCGCCGGATCTCACCATTAACACCGTCGCGGGCGATGACATTATTAACGCCATCGAACACGGGCAGGCGCTGGTCGTCAGCGGAACCAGTACGGGCGCGGCGGCGGGCGATGTGGTCACGGTTAACCTGAACGGTAAAAACTACACCACCACGCTGGATGCCTCCGGTAACTGGAGCGTCGGTATTCCGGCGGCGGATGTCACGGCGCTGGCAACCGGCAGCCAGACCATCACCGCCAGCCTGAGCGATCGCGCGGGCAACAGCGACAGCACGACTCACGATGTGACCGTTGATCTCAGCGGCCCGACGTTGACCATCAATGTCGTCTCCGGCGACGACATCATTAATAATGCGGAGAAAACTCAGGATCTGACCATCAGCGGTGGCTCCAGCGGCCTGGCGACAGGCACTACGGTCACCGTGATGTTGAATGGCCTGGCGTACAGTGCCACCACAGACGGCTCCGGCAACTGGAGCGTTACCGTGCCTGCTTCGGCGGTCGGCGCACTGGGTGAGGCGGTGTATCAGATTAGCGCCAGCGCCACCGACAGCGCGGGCAACAGCGGCAGCACCACCCATACGGTGAATGTCGAATCGCTCCTGCCTGGGGTGATCATTAATACCGTGGCAGGCGATGACATTATCAACGCCGCTGAAATCGCTGTGGCGCAGACCATCAGCGGTCAGGTGACGGGAACGGCAGCAGCAGGAGATACGGTCACTGTCACGCTCGGCGGCAACCAATACGTCGCCACCGTGCAGCCAGATTTAAGCTGGAGCGTCAGCGTGCCGGCGGCAGATTTGCAGGCGCTGGGCAACGGTGAACTGACCATCAGCGCCTCGGTGACTAATGGCGTGGGTAATACCGGCACCACAACGCACAATATCGTGATAGACGCCAATTTGCCAGGTCTGCGCGTCGATACCGTGGCAGGCGATGATGTGGTCAATATTATCGAGCATGGGCAGGCACTGGTGGTCACCGGTAGCAGCACCGGACTGGCGGCGGGGGCGGCGTTGACGGTGGTTATCAATAGCGTCACCTACGGCGCAACGGTACTCGCCGATGGCAGCTGGAGCGTCGGCGTTTCGGCGGCGGACGTGGGTAACTGGCCTGCGGGGACGGTCAATATTGCCGTCTCTGGCACTAATACTGCCGGAACCACAACCAGCATTAGCCATCCGGTCACGGTCGATCTTGCTGCCGTGGCGATTACCATCAATACACTTTCCGCTGACGATGTCATTAACGCCGCCGAAAAAGGCTCTGATTTGCAGCTCTCCGGCACCACCTCCGGCGTGGAAGCGGGGCAGACCATTACCGTTATTTTCGGCGGCAAAAGCTACACCACCACCGTGGCAACGGGCGGTAGCTGGGGCTTGACAGTTCCGGCAGCGGATCTCGCAACCTTGCCGGATGGCGCAACAAACGTACAAGCCAGCGTCAGCAACGTCGCAGGCAACATCGCCCAGGCAACGCATGCTTACAGCGTTGATGCCGCCGCGCCCTCTGTCACCATCAACACCATCGCCACGGACGATATTCTTAATGCCGCCGAAGCGGGTACTGCGCTGACCATCAGCGGCACCAGCACGGCGGAAGCCGGGCAGACGGTGACCGTGACGCTAAACGGCGTCAGTTACAGCGGGAACGTACAGGCAGACGGAAGCTGGAGCGTCAGCGTACCAACTGGCGATTTAGCCAACCTTACCGCCAGCCCCTATACAGTGAGTGCGGCGGTCAGCGACAAAGCCGGAAATCCGGCTTCGGCAACGCATAATCTGACGGTAGATCTCGTTGCCCCGGTCGTCACCATTAACACGGTGGCGGGCGATGACATCATTAACGCCACGGAACATGCCCAGGCGCAGATTATCAGCGGCTCGGCAACGGGCGCGACGACGGGTAACTCAGTTTCCGTGACGATTGGCACGACCACCTACACCACCGTGCTGGACGCCAACGGCAACTGGAGCATCGGCGTGCCTGCCAGCGTGATTTCCGCGCTGGCGCAGGGTGATGTGACCATTACCGCCACGGTCACCGACTCCGCCGGCAACAGCGGCACAGCCTCGCACACTGTCAGCGTGGCGCTCGGTGCGCCGGTACTCGGCATCAATACGATTGCCGTCGATGACATTATCAACGCCACGGAGAAAGGTGCGGATCTGGCGATTTCCGGCACCAGCAACCAGCCTGCGGGTACGCAGGTAACCGTTACGCTCAACGGGCAAAATTACACCACTACTGCCGATGCCTCAGGTAACTGGAGCGTGACCGTTCCGGCATCCGCCGTGAGCGCGCTCGGTGAAGCTACTTACACGGTAACCGCCGCCGCAACCGATGTTGATGGCAACAGTGGTTCCGCCAGCCATAACGTGCAGGTCAATACTGCGCTGCCGGGCGTCACCATTAACGTTGTGGCGAGCGACGATATTATTAACGCTGCCGAAGCGGGCGCGGGCCAGACCATCAGCGGTCAGGTCACAGGCGCGGCGGCAGGCGACACGGTAACCGTCACGCTCGGCGGGGCGACTTACACCGCCACGGTGCAGGCGAATTTAAGCTGGAGTATTAATGTTCCGGCAGCCGCTTTACAGGCATTGGGCAACGGCGAACTGACCATTTCGGCTTCGGTGACGAACAGCGTAGGCAATACCGGAAATGGCACGCGGGAAATCACCATAGACGCGAATCTCCCTGGTCTGCGGGTCGATACTGTCGCTGGCGATGATGTGGTCAACATTATCGAGCACGGGCAGGCGCTGGTGATTACCGGCAGCAGTTCCGGTCTGGCGACGGGCAGTAACGTCACGCTGACCATTAACGGGCAAACCTATGTTGCGGCGGTGCTGGCGGATGGCTCATGGAGCGTCGGCGTTCCGGCGGTGGATGTCAGCGCCTGGCTTGCGGGGACGGTCACGATTACGGCGAGCGGTAGCACCACAGCCGGAAATCCGGTCAGCGTTACGCATCCGGTGACTGTCGATCTCTCGGCGATTGCCGTCAGCATCAACGCCATTACCGCCGATGATGTGATTAACGCCGCCGAAAAAGGCGCGGCGTTAACGCTCTCTGGCAGCACTTCTGGTGTGGAGGCCGGGCAAACGGTCACCGTCACCTTTGGCGGCAAAACCTACACTGCAAGCGTCGCGGCGAATGGTTCGTGGAGCACCTCGGTTCCGGCGGCAGATATGGCAGCCCTGCGTGATGGTGATGCCAGCGCGCAGGCCAGCGTCAGCAATGTTAACGGCAACAGCGCCACCACGACCCACGCTTACAGCGTCGATGCCAGCGCGCCAACGGTGACCATCAACACTATCGCGGGCGACGACATTCTTAATGCCGCCGAAGCCGGTGCGGCGCTGACCATTACTGGCAGCAGCACGGCGGAAGCGGGGCAGACGGTGACCGTTACGCTCAATGGCGCAAACTATACCGGCACGATACAGACGGACGGCAGCTGGAGCGTCAGCGTGCCGTCAGCCGACTTAAGCGCCCTGACCGCCAGCAACTACACCGTCAGCGCGGCAGTGAGCGACAAGGCCGGAAACCCGGCCTCCGTTAACCACAACCTGACGGTGGATACTTCCGTTCCGGTCGTCACCATCAACACGGTGGCGGGCGATGATGTGATCAACGCGACGGAACACGCCCAGGCGCAGATTATCAGCGGCTCCGCCACGGGTGCGGCAACCGGTAGCACCGTCACGGTGACTATTGGCACCAATACCTTCACCACCGTGCTGGATGCCAGCGGTAACTGGAGCGTCGGCGTTCCGGCAAGCGTCGTCTCGGGACTGGCGAACGGCACGGTGACCATTAACGCCAGCGTCACCGACGCCGCCGGAAACAGCGGCAACGCCACGCATCAGGTGGCGGTCAATACCGGGCTGCCATCAATTACCTTTAACGCCATCAGCGGCGATAACGTCCTGAACGCCGATGAAAAAGGCCAGCCGTTGACCATTAGCGGTAGCAGTACGGGGCTGGCGACAGGCGCACAGGTTACCGTCACGCTCAACGGTCATAACTACAGCGCCACCACCGACGCAGCAGGCAACTGGACCTTAACCGTTCCGGTCAGCGATCTGGCGGCTTTAGGCCAGGCCAACTATACCGTCAGCGCCAGCGCCACCAGTGCGGCGGGTAACACCGCCAGCAGCCAGGCGAATTTACTGATCGACAGCGGCCTGCCGGGCGTCACCATCAATACTGTGGCGGGTGACGATATTATCAACGCCGCCGAAGCAGGTGCCGATCAAACCATCAGCGGAGTGGTCACTCGTGCCGCCGCTGGCGATACGGTTACCGTCACGCTGGGCGGCAACACTTACACCACCACGGTACAGGGCAACTTAAGCTGGAGTATCAGCGTTCCGGCAGCCGATCTTCAGGCGCTGGGCAATGGCGATTTGACTATTAACGCCTCGGTCACCAACGCGAATGGCAATACGGGTAGCGGCACACGGGATATCACCATTGACGCCAACCTGCCGGGGCTACGCGTGGATACCGTCGCGGGCGATGATATCGTCAACAGTATCGAACACGGACAGGCGCTGGTAATCACTGGCGGCAGTAGCGGCCTGAATGCAGGCGTGCCATTGACGATCACGATTAACGGTACGGCTTATTCCGCCACGGTACAGGCAGACGGGAGCTGGAGCGTCGGTATTCCGGCAGTAAACGTCAGTGCCTGGCCAGCGGGGCCGTTAGCCGTTGACGTAACAGGCCAGAGCAGCGCCGGAAATCCGGTCAGCGTCAGCCATCCGTTCACCGTCGATTTAACGGCGGTGGCAATCAGCATCAACACCGTTGCCAGCGACGACGTAATTAACGCCGCCGAGAAAGGCACCAATCTGACCCTTTCCGGCAGCACCAGCGGGATTGAAAGCGGGCAAACCGTTACCGTCACCTTTGGCGGCAAAACCTACACCGCAAGCGTCGCCGCCAACGGAAGCTGGAGCGTGAATGTTCCGGCGGCGGATCTGGCAACGCTGCCAGACGGCGCCGCGAACGTGCAGGCCAGCGTCAGCAGCGCGAGCGGCAACAGCGCCTCGGCGACCCATGCGTATAACGTTGACGCCAGCGCACCGACGCTCACCATAAACACCATCGCCAGCGATGACATCCTTAACGCCACAGAGGCCGGAAGCCCGCTCACCCTCAGCGGCACCAGCACAGCCGAAACCGGGCAGACGGTCACCGTCACCCTTAACGGTGCAACTTACACCGGCAATGTGCAGGCGGACGGTAGCTGGAGCGTCAGCGTTCCCACCTCAGCCCTGGGCGTGCTGACCGCAAGCAATTACACCGTCAGCGCCACGGTCAATGACAAAGCGGGCAACCCCGGTAGCGCCAGCCATAATCTGGCGATAGACACCACCGCGCCGGTTCTTACCATAAATACCGTGGCGGGCGATGACATCATCAACGACGCCGAACACGGGCAGGCGCTGGTGATTTCCGGCACCAGCACGGGCGGGGAAGCGGGCGATGTGGTGAGCGTTGTGCTCAACGGCAAAACCTACACCACCACCCTGGATGCCTCCGGCAACTGGAGCGTTGGCGTTCCAGCAGCGGATGTTACGGCGCTGGGCAGCGGATGTTACGGCGCTGGGCAGCGGCGCACAGACCATCACCGCCAGCGTCAGCGATCGGGCGGGTAACATCGACGACGCCAGCCGCACCGTGACCGTCAGCCTCAGCGCGCCAGTGATTAGCATCAACACCATCGCGGGCGATGATGTGATCAACGCGACGGAAAAAGGATCGAACCTACAACTGACTGGCACCAGCGATCAACCTGTGGGTACGGCGGTCACCGTCACGCTGAACGGACAAAACTACCGTGCCACCACCGATGCTTCCGGCAACTGGAGCGTTACCGTGCCCGCCTCGGCGGTCAGTGCGCTGGGCGAAGCGACCTACAGCGTCACGGCGAGCGTCACCAATGCTCAGGGCAACAGCAGCACCGCCAGCCATAACGTGCAGGTCAATACCGCGCTGCCGGGTGTGACCATTAATCCGGTAGCGACGGACGATATTATCAATGCCGCCGAAGCAGGCAGCGCACAAACCATCAGCGGTCAGGTAACCGGTGCGGCGGCGGGCAGCACCGTCACCGTTGAACTGGGCGGTAAAACTTACACCGCCACCGTCCAGCCAGATTTAAGCTGGAATGTGAGCGTACCTGCCGCCGACTGGCAGGCGCTGGGTAACGGTGAGTTAACGGTTAATGCCTCGGTGACCAACACCGTTGGCAACACCGGTAGCGGCACGCGCGATATCACCATCGATGCCAGTCTGCCTGGTCTGCGGGTGGATACCGTCGCGGGTGATGATGTAGTCAATATTATCGAACACGCTCAGGCGCAGGTGATTACCGGCAGCAGTTCCGGTTTTGCCGCAGGTACGGCGCTGACGGTGGTGATTAATAACCAAACTTACGCCGCCACAGTGCTGGCGAACGGCTCCTGGAGCGTCGGCGTTCCGGCGGCGGATGTCAGCAACTGGCCTGCGGGAACGCTGAACATTAGCGTGAGCGGCGCGAACAGTGCCGGAACGCAAACCAGCATTACCCATCCGCTGACCGTTGATCTCACTACCGTCGCCGTCAGTATTAACGCCATCACCAGCGATGATGTGATTAACGCCGCCGAAAAAGGCGTGGCGCTAACGCTCTCCGGCAGCACGTCCGGCGTCGAAGCGGGGCAAACCGTTACCGTCACCTTTGGCGGCAAAACCTACACCACCACGGTGGCGGCTAACGGTAGCTGGAGCACCACTGTTCCGGCGGCGGATATGGCGGCCCTGCGTGATGGCGATGCCAGCGCCCAGGTGCGGGTGACTAACGTCAACGGCAACAGCGCCACGGCAACGCACGAATACAGCGTCGATAGCGCCGCGCCAACGGTGACTATCAACACCATTGCCAGCGATAACATCATCAACGCCAGCGAAGCGGCGGCGGGCGTAACGGTTTCCGGCACCAGCACCGCGGAAACGGGGCAGACGCTCACCGTCACGCTAAACGGCACTAACTACCAGACCACGGTGCAGGCGGATGGTAGCTGGAGCTTAACGCTGCCTGCCAGCGACTTAACCGCACTTGCCAATAACGGCTACACCCTGACCGCCACGGTCAGCGATCTGGCGGGGAATCCTGGAAGCGCCAGCAAAGGCGTGACCGTCGATACCACCGCGCCCGTCATCAGCTTTAACACCGTGGCGGGCGATGATGTGATTAACAACGTCGAACACACTCAGGCGCAGATTATCAGCGGCACCGCCACGGGCGCGGTCGCGGGCGACCGCCTGGTGGTGACCATCGCCGGGCAGCAGTATGTCACCAGTACCGATGCCAGCGGCAACTGGAGCGTCGGCGTGCCTGCCAGCGTGATTTCCGGCCTTGCGGACGGCACGGTGACCATCAGCGCCACCATTACCGATAGCGCAGGCAACAGCAGCACACAGACCCACAACGTGCAGGTGAACACGGCGGCAGTGTCGCTCTCGGTCAGCACCATCAGCGGCGATAACCTTATTAACGCCGCCGAAGCAGGCAGTGCGTTGACCCTGAGCGGCACCGGAACGAACTTTGCCGCAGGCACAGTAGTGACCGTGTTGCTTAACGGCAAAGGCTACAGCGCCACCATTCAGAGCAACGGGAGCTGGAGCGTGAATGTGCCAGCGGCGGACGTCGCGGCACTGGCAGATGGCACCAGCTATACGGTTAGCGCCTCCGCGCAGGACAGCGCCGGAAACAGTGCCACGGCCTCGCGCAGCGTAGCGGTGGATCTCACTGCGCCGATTATCAGCATTAACACCGTTTCGACGGACGACCGACTCAACACCGCTGAACAGCAGCAGCCGTTAACCCTTAACGGCTCGACCAGCGCGGAAGTGGGTCAGACGGTCACTGTCACCTTTGGCGGCAAAACCTACACCGCCACGGTTGCCGCCAATGGCACCTGGGCGCTGAACGTGCCTGCGGCGGATCTGGCAGCGCTCGGGCAGGGCGCGCAGACCATTACCGCCAGCGTGAACGATCGCGCCGGTAACCCTGGTCAAACCACGCACGCCCTGACCGTCGATACCGTTGCGCCAACGGTCACCATCGCCACGGTGGCGGGTGACGATATTATCAACAACGCCGAGCAGCTCGCCGGGCAGACCATCAGCGGCACCACCACCGCTGAAGTGGGCCAGACGGTGACCGTTACCTTTAACGGGCAAACCTGGACCGCCACGGTCGGCAGCGGCGGAAACTGGTCGGTATTTATTCCGGCGCAGCAGTTTGCCGGATTAAGCGACGGCAGCTACACCATCAGCGCGACGGTCAGCGATCAGGCCGGAAACCCCGGCAGCGCCAGCCGTGGCGTGACCCTCAATGGCGACGTCCCAACCGTCACCATCAACACCTTTGCGGGCGACGATGTGGTGAACGCGGCGGAACACGGCTCGTCGCTGGTGATCAGCGGCACCACCACGGCACCGGTCGGGCAGACGCTGACCGTGACCTTAAACGGCAAAACCTACACCACCACCGTGCAGACGGGCGGTAGCTGGAGCTACACCCTCGGCAGCGCCGATGTCACTGCGCTGGCGGACGGCAACGCCTACGTGATTAACGCCTCGGTGAGCAACGCCATTGGCAATACCGGTAGCAGCAATCACACCATTACTGTCGATCTCAGCGCCCCGGCGATGGGCATTAATATCGATTCCCTGCAAGCCGACACTGGCCTTAGCGCCAGCGACTTTATCACCAGCGTCAGCCCGGTGGTGGTCAACGGCTCGCTCACCGCCGCGCTTGCCAGTAACGAGACGGCGCAAATCAGTATCGACGGCGGCGTAACCTGGACCACGCTTACCGTTACCGGCACGACCTGGCGCTATAACGACAGCCGCACGCTGACCGATGGCAACTATCTCTATCAGGTGCGGGTGATTGACGCTGCGGGCAACGTCGGCGCGACCGACAGCCAGAACGTGGTGATCGACACCATCGCGCCAGATCCAGCAGTAAAAACCATCGCCATCAGCGCGATCACCACTGATACTGGATTGATTACTAACGATTTTGTCACCAGCGACACGACGCTTGCGGTGAGCGGCACGCTGGGTGCGGCGCTTTCTGCCGGTGAGTTCGCGCAAATCAGTATCGATGGCGGCACCACCTGGCAGAACCTTTCGGTAAGCGGTTTGACCTGGACGTACCTTGACGGGCGCACGCTGAGCGACGGCAACTACAACTATCAGGTGCGGGTTATCGACACCGCCGGAAATATCGGTGCGACCGCCAGCCAGATTGTCACCGTTGACACCACCGCGCCGCTGGCGAGTAAAACCATCGCCATTGCGGGCATCAGCGATGACACCGGGTTAAGCAGCAGCGATTTTGTTACTCGCGACACCACGCTGACCGTGCGCGGCACGCTCGGCGCGGCGCTTGCCGCCGATGAACGGGCGCAAATCAGCCTCGACGGCGGGGTTACCTGGACCACCTTAACCGTTATCGGCACCAACTGGAGCTATGCCGATGGTCGCACACTGACCGACGGCACCTGGAACTACACGGTGCGGGTGGTGGATCTGGCGGGGAACGTCGGGCAGACGGCGACGCAAAACGTGGTGGTCGATACCACCAGCCCGGAAGCGGCGAAAAGCATCTCCATTACCGGCATCAGCGATGACACCGGAGCCAGCAGCAGCGATTTTATTACCAGCGACACCTCGCTTACCGTGCGCGGCGTACTGGGCGCGGCGCTCGGCGCTAACGAGTTCGCGCAAATCAGTACCGATAACGGCGCAACCTGGGTGAATGTGACGCTGGCAGCAGACGGCCTTAACTGGAGTTATGTTGACGGACGCACGCTCACCAACGGCACAACCACCTGGCAGGTGCGGGTGGTCGATCTGGCAGGCAACGTTGGCGCAACGGGCAGCCAGTCAGCGCAGATTGACACGGTTAACCCGGCGCAGGTGTTGACCATCGCCAGCATCAGCACCGACACGGGGAGCTCGGCAACCGACTTTATCACCAGTGATACCACGCTCACGTTGACGGGGTCACTGGGGGCGGGGCTTGCCAGCGGCGAAGTGGCGCAGATTAGCCTCGATGGCGGCGCGACCTGGACCACCCTCACCACTAACGGTACGCAGTGGACTTACACCGACAGCCGCACGCTGACCGATGGCAGCTACGTTTATCAGGTGCGGGTGCTGGATCTGGCGGGAAATACCGGCCCGGTGGTGTCGAAAACGGTGGTGGTCGATACGATTAACCCCACCGCCACACCAACCATTGTGTCATATACCGATGATGTCGGGCAGCGGCAGGGGACGTTAAACAGTTCTCAGGCCACCGACGACACCACGCCGCTGCTGAACGGTGTGCTCTCCGGCCCGCTGGCCAGCGGTGAAGTGGTTTACCTCTACCGCAATGGCCTGCTGTTAGGCGCGGTGACGATGGTCGGCGCGCTGAACTGGACCTACAGCGACAGCGGGCTACTCAGCGGTGCCTATACCTACAGTGCGCGAGTGGTGGATCTGGCGGGGAATATCACCTCCTCCAGCGATTTTATCCTGACGGTCGATACCTCTATTCCAACCACGCTGGCGCAAATCACCAGCCAGACCACGCGCGACACCACTCCGATTATCAGTGGCGTAATCACCGCGGCACTCGCCAGTGGGCAGTATGTCGAAGTGGTGATCAACGGCAAAACCTACACCTCGCAACCGGGCGGTGCGGTGGTAGTCGATCCGGCACACAATACCTGGTATGTGCAACTGCCGGATACCGATGTGCTGGCGGCTTCCGCAACCGCTTATAACGTCACCGCGCAGGTGAAAAGCTCGGCGGGTAACGGCAACACCGCTAACGTCAGCAACGGCACGGTGACGATCAACGCGGCAATTGATTACACGCCAGCCTGGACAACCGCCAATAAAACAACGGCCTGGGGGCTGACCTACGGCCTCGACAACCACGGGATGTGGACGGTACTGGCTAACCAGCAAATTATGCAATCAACCGATCCGCTCACCTGGTCGAAGACCGCACTGACGCTGGTGCAAAGCGGCAACAACTACGCCACCAGTTCCATTGCCGATTACGATCGCAACGGGACGGGCGATCTGTTTATCACCCGTGATGACTACGGTACGGGGTATATCAATGGCTTTAACAATAATGGCGACGGTACCTTCTCCAGCGCGATTCAGGTGAACGTCGGCACGCTGACGTGGTATGGCTCGATTGTGGCGTTTGATAAAGAGGGTGACGGCTATCTCGATTTCTGGATTGGCGACGCCGGGGGGCCAGACTCCAACACCTTCCTGTTGAATAATGCGGGCACCCTGGTAGGCAGCTCTACCGTTGCCAATAACGGCGCGAGCGCCACGGTCGGCGGGGCGGTGACGGGCTATCTTTCGCTCAACGAAGGTTCCGGCGTCGATCTTAATAACGACGGCAGGATCGACCTCGTTCAGCACACTTTCAACCTGAACAACTATTACACACTGTCCTCGCTCATCAGCCAGGGGAACGGCACGTTTGTCTGGGGGCAGAACACCATCAATACCTTCCTCAGCGTTGCAGGCAGCGGTGGTAACTCGACGTCTGTCTCCATGACCTGGGCCGATTTTGACGGTGACGGCGATATGGATCTGTTCCTGCCCGCCAGCCAGGGAAGAGCTAACTACGGCTCGCTGTTATTCAACACCAACGGCGTACTGGGGAGTCCAGTGGCGGTGGGGGCAACGGCAACGACCTACGCCAGCCAGTTTAGCGTGGCGGTGGACTGGGATCATGACGGGTTAATGGATATCGCGCGTATTGCTCAGACCGGGCAGTCGTACCTCTATACTAACGTCAGTAATGCCAGTAACTGGACACAATCTACCCTCGGCGGCAGCCAGAGCGGCATCACCAGCGGCGTGGCGGCAATGGATTACGACTGGGACGGCGCGGTGGATGTGCTGGTGACCAAACAGTCGGGCAGCGTGTTCCTGATCCGCAACACTAATACGGTGAGCTACGGTACCTCTCTGCACCTGCGCATCACCGATCCCAACGGCATTAACGTCTATTACGGTAATACCGTAAAACTTTACAACTCGGCGGGAGTGCTGGTCGCTACGCAAATCATCAACCCGCAGTCGGGGATGGGCGTCAACGACACCTCGGCGCTGGTCAATTTCTACGGGCTGAATGCCGGGGAAACTTACAACGCGGTGCTGATCAAATCCACTGGCACCACCGCCAGCAATATTGACCAGACGGTGAATACCAGTTGGGGCGGTTTACATGCCACCGATGCTACCCACGCTTACGATCTCAGCGCCGAAGCAGGCACGGCGAGCAACAACGGCAAGTTCGTCGGCACCGGCTATAACGATACCTTCTTCGCTACCGCAGGTACCGACACCTACGACGGTTCCGGTGGCTGGGTGTACAGCTCCGGCACCGGGACCTGGCTGGCGAACGGCGGGATGGACGTGGTTGATTTCCGCCTCTCCACAGTGGGGATCACCGCCAACTTAAGCACCACTACTGCCCAGGCGACCGGCTTTAACACCTCAACATTTACCAATATCGAAGGCATTTCCGGCTCCAACTTTAACGACACTCTGACGGGCAGCAGCGGCGATAACCAACTGGAAGGGCGCGGCGGTAACGACACCATCAACATCGGCAACGGGGGCCATGACACCTTGCTCTATAAACTGCTCAACGCCAGCGATGCCACTGGCGGCAATGGCTCGGACGTGGTGAATGGCTTTACGGTAGGCACATGGGAAGGCACCGCCGACACCGATCGCATTGATATCCGCGAGCTGTTACAGGGCAGCGGCTATACCGGTAATGGCAAAGCCAGCTACGTCAACGGCGTGGCGACGCTGGATGCGCAGGCCGGAAACATCGGTGATTTTGTCAAAGTCACCCAGAGCGGCAGCGACACCATCGTGCAGATCGACCGCGACGGCACGGGCGGCACTTTTGCGGCAACTAACGTGGTCACGCTGACGGGCGTGCATACCGACCTCGCCACATTGCTGGCGAATCATCAGTTGATGGTGGTGTAGATAATGAAAAAAAATGCCCAGTCCGTGGAAGCCTGGCTGGAGGCGATGATCGCCGTGGCGCGCTATTACCGCCTCGATTTTTCTCAGGAGAACGTGCGCGCAACCGTCAACTGGGAGCGCGACAGCAAGCGGGAAGAGTTGCTCACCGACATGGCGCGGCAGTTGGGAATGGGGCTGCGGCTGGTCGAGTTCTCCGCCGATTCGCTTAACCCGTGGCGGCTGCCGTTGATCGCGGTGTTTGATAATCAGCAGATTGGCGTAATCACCCGCCGCGACAATCACGACAATATTAGCGTTCAGTTCAGCGGTGACGAAGGGCTGGAAACCACGCTTAACGTCGCGGATATTGAAGATAAAATCGTCGAACTGGCGTTACTTCGCCCGCTCAGCGCCATTCCCGATGCGCGGGTGGATGACTACATTCGCCCATATCAGGCGAACTGGTTCTGGAATCTCTCGCTAAAAGACTGGCGGCGCTACGGCGATATTATGCTGGCCTCACTGGTGGCGAACGTGCTGGCGCTGGCGGCGATGATTTTCTCGATGCAGGTTTACGACCGCGTCGTTCCGGCGCAGTCCTACCCGACGCTGTGGGTACTGTTCGCCGGGGTGATGATGGCGATCCTGTTTGAGTTCTGTATGCGCATGGTGCGCACGCACCTCTCGGATATGATTGGCAAACGGGCGGATCTGCGTATTTCGGACCGCGTGTTTGGTCACGCATTACGGCTGAAAAATAACGTGCGCTCGAAATCCACCGGATCGTTTATCTCGCAGATCCGCGAACTGGAATCGGTGCGGGAGCTTATCACCTCCACCACCATCGGCGCGGTGGCGGACCTGCCGTTCTTCCTGCTGTTTGTCTTTATTCTGTGGATGATTGGCGGTTGGCTGGTGCTGGTTGTTTTGCTGGCGCTGCCGTTGCTGGTGATCCCCGGCCTGCTGGTGCAACGCCCGCTGGCGCGGCTGGCGAACGAAGGGATGCGCGAGTCGGCGGTACGCAACGCGACGCTTGTGGAAGCCGTGCAGTCGATTGAAGACATTAAACTGTTGCGCGCCGAGCAGCGTTTTCAGAATCAGTGGAATCACACCAACGATGTGGCCTCGTCCATCAGCATGAAGCAACGTTTTCTCACCGGACTGCTGCTCACCTGGACCCAGGAAGTGCAGTCCATCGTCTACGTGGTGGTGCTGTTGGTGGGCTGCTTTATGGTGATGAACGGCGACATGACCACCGGTGCGCTGGTCGGGACGACGATCCTGGCTTCGCGCACCATCGCGCCGCTGTCGCAGATATCCGGCGTGCTCTCGCGCTGGCAGCAGGCGAAAGTGGCGCGTAACGGCCTCGATGAACTGATGAAGCGCCCGGTGGATCAACCGGAACACGGCAAACTGGTGCATAAAGCGGTGCTGCACGGTAATTATCAGTTCAGCAACGCGGTGTTTTATTACGACGAAGAAGAGAAGATTGCCGATGTGGCGATTGGCAAACTCAACATTCAGGCTGGTGAAAAAATCGCCATTCTTGGGCGCAACGGCGCGGGTAAATCAACGCTGCTGCAAATGCTCGCCGGAATGCGTATCGCCCAGCAGGGGCAGGTGCTGCTGGATAACATCAGTATTGGGCAGCTTGATCCGGCGGATCTGCGCCGCGACATGGGGCTGCTCAGCCAGACCGGACGACTGTTCTTCGGCTCGCTGCGGGAAAACCTGACGATGGGGATGCCGGAAGCCAGCGATGAAGATATCGAACGCGCGTTAACCCTCAGCGGGGCACTGCCCTTTGTACAGAAGCAGAAAAACGGCCTCAACTACATGATTCAGGAAGGGGGATTTGGTCTTTCTGGCGGTCAGCGGCAAACGCTGCTGTTGGCGCGGCTCCTCATCTCTCAGCCGAATATTGTCCTGCTTGACGAACCCAGCGCCTCGCTGGATGAAATGGCGGAAGCGCATTTAATCGAACAACTGAAACAGTGGATTGGACATCGCACGCTGGTCATCGCCACTCACCGCACGGCGATGCTGCAACTGGTGGACCGCATTATCGTGATGGATCAGGGGCGGATTGTCAGAGACGGTGCGAAGGACTCGATTCTGCACGAACTTAATGGCGCACCGGTGCGTCGGGTGACAGTACAAAATGATAAGGGGAGCGCGGCATGAATGGTCAGATTCAGTTTAACCGTGGGCTGAATGAGCCACACCTGCCGCGTTCTGCGCTGGCCGTACGCCTTGTCGCGGTCATGTTTCTCTGCTTCCTGGGTTGGGCCTGGTTCTTCAAACTTGACGAAGTGACGACCGGCACGGGCACCGTGGAGCCCTCCGGGCGCGATCAGGTGGTGCAATCTCTTGAGGGCGGCATACTCTATCATTTGAATGTGAAGGTGGGTGACATTGTTGAGCAAGGCCAGCCGCTGGCGCAGCTTAACCGCACCAAAACGGAATCGGATGTGCAGGAGGCACAATCTCGTTTATATGCTGCGCTGGCAACCTCGGCGCGACTCAGGGCCGAGGTTAATAATCAAGCGCTGGTTTTCCCTGATGAGCTAAAGCCATTACCGGACCTGGTCGCCTCTGAGACGGCGCTTTATACCACCCGTCGTGAAGCGCTTACCCGCTCCATTTCCGGGCTGGAAGAGGGCATTCGCCTGGTCAACCGTGAACTGGGAATGACGCAGCCGCTGATTAAACAAGGGGCGGCAAGCATCGTGGAAGTGTTACGTTTACAGCGCCAGATGAATGAGTTACAGAACAAAATTACCGAAATTCGCACCCAGTATTATGTGCGGGCGCGGGAAGATCTTGCCAAAGCGAACGCGGACACTGAGGCTCAGCGATCCGTGATTCGCGGGCGTGAGGACTCGCTAACCCGGCTGAACTTTACCGCACCCGTGCGCGGCATTGTTAAGGATATCGATGTGACAACGGTGGGCGGCGTTATTGCCCCAGGCGGCAAATTGATGACCATCGTACCGTTGGATGAACAATTGTTGATCGAAGCCAAAATCTCACCGCGCGATGTGGCATTTATTCATCCTGGACAGGCATCGCTGGTGAAGATAACCGCCTATGATTACTCTATTTTCGGCGGGTTGGCGGGCGAGGTCGCGGTGATCTCCCCTGATACGCTTCAGGATGAGGTTCGTCGTGATGTTTATTATTACCGGGTATACATTTGCACCGACAGTAATCATCTGCAAAATAAAGCCGGGCAGCAGTTCCCTATTTTTCCCGGAATGGTGGCAACCGTGGATATTAAGACCGGGCGCAAAACGGTACTCGATTACCTGCTGAAGCCGTTTAACAAAGCGCGGGAAGCGCTGCGTGAACGTTAATCCAGCTCGTGGATCACATACTCGCCGCTCAGCATCGGGCGGCAGAGTATCTTATAGCCATCCTGGTCAAACCCCGTGGCGATACACGTCAGGTTATCGGCTTCCGTTAGCGACTCGACCGCACCCAGCCACAGCCAGTTATGAATAATATGGTAATGGGTGAGGGTGTCGCTTTTCTCTTCCAGCGCCACGGCGCCTTTCCATGGCCAACATATCAGCTGCAAATGCGCTAACGCACTGCGGAGCCTGTCATTGTGATCTTCTATGCTTTCGCGGCCGCAGCAGGCCCCGGCGCAACGCCCCAGCATCGAACGAAAACAGGCACGCCCCCGACTTAATGGCTCCAGCCCCATAACGCCGTAGCACAGACGTTGCGCATCGGCGACAGACTTCAATGCCTCAAGGGCGGCGCGACGATTGGCAAAAAGACCAAAGAGACCCGGCGTGTGGGAAAAATCAACCTCGCGGGCATAAACAACCTGAGGCGTATTTCCCTGCAGGCGCAGGGAACAAAGTTGCTTGTTGCGGCGCAATCGTTTATTGAACAGCGGTTGTTGCTCTTTAATCAGACGCGCTTCAAGCAACAGCGCGCCAAGTTCACCCGCCGTTGGCTGCCAGCTAATACGTCGGGTCTGCTGTAGCAGAGCCGCTTCCTGCTGGGTGCGAAAGTGTGACATCACCCGGCTGCGAATATTGACACTTTTCCCGATGTAGAGAGGAAGCGTTTCGCTATCGCCGTGAAAGGTGTAAACACCAGGTAATTTCGGCAACGTTTCCAGGCAATAACGGAGATGCTCGGGGTACGTATAGAGGGGGCCCTGAAGAGGCTCGGGCCGAGCGGGGACCCTGCGGTTGACCATAATAGCTCCAGATACTGTTTATGCATGGGTCTTCCCCGATCATGGTGGGAAGGCTCAGAACGCCATATTCAGCTTTCCGTAGTGGAACATCACCCCCAGTTTAAAGCGCTCCCGGTTTCGGTATCCCCTGGCTTTTATCCTCAGCAGCCTG